>USNG01000011.1 GCA_900556025.1 uncultured Mycoplasmatota bacterium | reverse complement strand
CAACTGTTGAAGATACTATAACAATACTTCGTGGACTTAAAGAAAGATTTGAAATTTATCATGGAGTTACTATACAAGATAAAGCATTAGTTAGTGCTGCTACATTATCAAATAGATATATTACTGATAGATTTTTACCTGATAAAGCAATTGATTTAGTTGATGAAGCATGTGCAACTATTAGAGTTCAAATGGATAGTGTCCCAACTTCTCTTGATGAAATAACTAGAAAAATATTAACTTTACAAGTTGAAAAAGAAGCTTTAAAGAAAGAAAAAGATGAGTTATCTATTAAAAGACTTGAAAAGATTGATAATGAACTTTATACATTAAAAGGAGAAGAACAAGAACTAAGTGCTAAATGGAAAGAAGAAAAATCTATTAATGAAGATATTAAGAAAATAAAATCTGATATTTCTAAATATACTTTTGAGTTTGAAGAGGCTAAAAATAATTATGATTTAGAAACTGCTGCTAGAATTAAGAATGGAGTTCTTCCTAAATTGCAACAAAAACTTCAAGAATTATCTCAAAAAGGAAAAGAAGGTATTTTATCTGATACTGTAACTAGTGAAGATATAGCCAATGTAATTAGTAAATGGACTAATATTCCAATTACTAAACTTATGAGTAGTGAGAAGGATAAAATATTACATCTTGAAGAGAATTTAAGAAAACGTGTTAAAGGTCAAGATAAAGCTTTAAAACTTGTTAGTGATGCAATTTTAAGATCTAGAAGTGGAATTAAAGATCCTAATAGACCAATTGGTTCATTCATGTTTTTAGGTCCTACTGGTGTAGGTAAAACAGAGGTTGCTAGAAGTCTTGCTTATGAGTTATTTGATGATGAGCATCATATGGTTAGAATTGATATGAGTGAATATATGGAAAAATATTCTGTATCAAGATTAATAGGTGCTGCTCCTGGATATGTTGGATATGAAGAGGGTGGACAATTAACTGAAAAAGTTAGAAGAAATCCTTATTCAATAGTACTTTTTGATGAAATCGAGAAAGCACATCCTGATGTACTTAACTTACTTTTACAAATACTTGATGAAGGAAGACTTACTGATTCAAATGGTAGAACTGTTAACTTTAAAAATACAATTATTATTATGACTTCTAATGTTGGAAGTGAATATGTTATAGATAATGAAGAAGATAAAGTTAAAGGTGAATTAAATAAATATTTTAGACCAGAATTTTTAAATAGACTTGATGAAATAATTGTGTTTGATAAACTTTCTAAAGATGATTTAAGAGAGATTTTGGATAAAATTATTAGTGAGATAGAAGAGAGATTAAGTGATATAAATGTCAAAATCGAATTAAGTGATTCAGCTAAAGATTACTTTATTGATAATGGATATGATCCATATTATGGAGCAAGACCTCTTAAAAGACTTGTAAATAATAAACTTGAAACTTTAATTGCTCGTAAACTTATTAATAATGAAATTAAACAAAATACTCATATTAAAGTTGATTACGTTGATGGAAAACTAAATATTGATTAGTATAAACAAGATGTCTTTTGTGCATCTTGTTTTTTAATTTCTTGACAAATTTTTTTTTAATGTATAATATTATTTAGAGGGAAAGATAATATTAATAAAAGGAGAAATATGAAAAATCTTGTTATTGTAGAAAGCCCTAGTAAAAGTAAAACTATTGAAAAATATTTAGGTAAAGATTATAAAGTATTGTCTTCTAAAGGTCATATTCGTGATTTAGCAACTACTGGGAAGTTTGGTCTTGGAGTTGATTTAGAAGATCATTTTAAACCTAATTATATTTTAATGAAGGGTAAAAGCAAACTTGTTAATGAATTAAAAAAAGAAGCTTTAGCAGCTGATAATGTTATTTTAGCAACCGACCCTGATCGTGAAGGGGAAGCTATAAGTTGGCATTTAAAGGAAGCGTTAAATTTAAAAGATAATTATGGTAGAGTAGTTTTTAATGAAATTACTGAACCAGCAATTAAAGAAGCATTTAAGAAACCTAGAGATATTGATATGGAACTTGTTCATAGTCAAGAATCTAGAAGAATATTAGATAGAATAATTGGTTTTAGACTTAGTAGATTAATGCAAACTAAAACTGATGGTAAGAGTGCTGGTAGAGTACAAAGTGTAGCATTAAAATTAATTGTAGATAGAGAAAGAGAAATTGAAGCTTTTGTACCAGAAGAATATTATACTATTGAAGCTGATTTTAAAGATTTTAAAGCTGAACTTAAAAAATATAGAGGAAAAGATATTGAAATTAAAACTTCTGTTGAGGCTGATGAAATCTTATCTAAATTATCTAATGCATTTAATATTGATGCGGTTGAAACTAAACTTAAGAATAAACCTAGTAAATTACCATTTACTACTAGTACATTGACACAAATGGCATCTAACAGACTTGGATATCCTGCTTCTAAAACTATGATGATTGCTCAAAAGTTATATGAAGGAGTTAATATTGGAAGTGAAACTGTTGGTTTAATTTCTTATATGAGAACTGATTCTATTAGATTATCTGATTTATTTGTTAGTGATACTAAAAAATATATTAAAGCTAATTATGGAGAAGATTATGTAGGATATGCTAAGAGTAGTAAAAAGACAGAAAATGTTCAAGATGCTCATGAAGCTATTAGACCTACTAGTATTAATAGAACTCCTGAATCTATTAAAAAGTATTTAACTCCAGAAGAGTTTAAGTTATATAACTTAATATATATTAGAACACTTAGTTCTTTAATGGCTGATGCTAAAGTTGAAGCTACTAGTGTTGATTTAGAAAATCATGAATATATGTTTAGAGTTAATGGACAAATATGCGTTTTTGATGGTTATTTAAAAGTATATAAAGACTTTGAAGATAGTGAAGATGTAATATTACCTGATTTTAAAAATTATAAATCTAAAGTAATAGTATGTAGTGATATTAAAAAGATACAACATTTTACTGAACCTAAACCTAGATTTACAGAAGCTAAATTAATAGCTGAAATGGAGAAGTTAGGAATTGGAAGACCAAGTACGTATGCTAAAATAATAAGTGTTTTAAAAGAAAGAAAATATGTTACTATTAAGGACAAGAAATTCTATCCAACTGAAACTGGTACTAAAGTAACTGATAAACTGCAAGAATTCTTTTCATCTATAATTAATGTTAATTATACTGCTAATATGGAAGAAGAACTTGATGAGGTTGCTTTAGGTAAAATGGTTTGGTATGAAATAATAGATAAATTTTATAAAGATTTCGAACCACTTTTAAATACTGCATTCAAAGAAATGGAAAAGGATTCTCCTGTTGAGACTGGAGAAATGTGTCCAAATTGTAATAGTCCTTTAGTAATTAGAAAGGGTAAGTTTGGAGAATTTACTGCATGTTCAAATTATCCAGAGTGTAAATACATTCAAAAAGAAGAGAAAGAAGAACCTCGTGAAACTGGAGAAATGTGTCCTAAATGTAATAGTCCTTTAGTAATTAGAAAGGGTAAGTTTGGAGAATTTACTGCGTGCTCAAATTATCCAAAATGTAAATATATTAAAGAAGAAGAACCTGCTTTATTAGATGAAGAGTGTCCTGAGTGTGGAAATAAATTATCTATAAGACATGGAAGATATGGAAAATTCACAGCTTGTTCTAATTATCCAAAATGTAAATATATAAAAAAGAAAGACAAAAGTGAATAAAGAGATGTTTTGATACATCTTTTTGTTTGTAAAATATGAATAATTTGTAAAAAAAGTTCATAATTACTTGCAATTTTAGGTAGTTATGCTACAATTGATGTATAAGCATTGTATATGTAGGCGATGCTTAATAATATGGGAGGTAATTTACGATGAGTAAAACTGAATTAGTAGAATTCATTGCTGCAAAAGCTGGATTAACTAAAGCTGATGCTACTAGAGCATTAGATGCTACAATTGAAGGAATCACAACTGGTCTTAAAAAAGAAGGAAAAGTTGCACTAGTTGGATTTGGAACTTTCACAGCTAAAAAAAGAGCTGCTAGAGAAGGAATTAATCCTTTAACTAAGAAGTCAATTAAGATTCCTGCAAAAGTTGTTGCTGGATTTAAAGCTGGAAGTAAATTAAAAGACGCTTTAAATTAATTTAAAAGGCCCATGAGGGCTTTTTTTAATGACTTTTTTTACTCATTGTGATATTATTAGTATATGAATAATAGTATAGTAGAAAAATTAAAAAATAATGGTTATGAAGCCTATATAGTAGGTGGTTATGTTAGAGATTATTTGCTTGGAATAGACTCTCGTGATATTGATATTTGTACTAATGCAAGTATTGATGAAATAAAGGAAATATTTAAAGATACTGGTAAGTCTTATGATAAATATTTTAGTTATCATTTAGATAGAGATGGATATTCTTATGATATTACATCTTATAGAAAAGAACTAAAATATAAAAATAATAAACCGACTAAATTAGAGTATGCTAGAACTTTAAAAGAAGATTTAGAAAGAAGAGATTTTACTATTAATACTTTAGCTATAGATAGTGGAGGTAAATTAGTTGATATATTGAATAGTAAGAGTGACTTAAATTCTAAAACTATTAAAGTAGTTGGTGATACTGAAAAGAGACTTACTGAAGATAAGACTAGAATAATTAGAGCTATAAGACTTTGTTGTACTTTAGACTTTAATTTAAATATGGAAATAATGTCTTTCTTATCTAAACATGGAAGTTATTTAAAAGATATTCCTAGAGAATATATAAAAAGAGAATTAGATAAAATATTTGATGAGGGAGGATATAATAAATTTTATTCTTTAGTTACATATTTTAAACTAGAAGAATATTTAAATATTAAATTAAAAAAGATATCTAATGTTTATGATAGATATGGAGTTTGGGCTCAAATAGTGAGTGATTTACCTTTTACTAGAGTAGAAAAAAATAAAATAAATAAAATAAAAACTATTTTGAGTAAATATTATATAGATTTTTCTGATTTAAAAGAGTATGATAGTGATATTATTATGAATGCAGCAAGAATTCTTAATATGGATAAAGAAGTAGAAGCTATGAAAGGGCTTGAAGATTTACATAGTATTATTGATATAGATATTTCTATAAATACAATGTTAAACTATGTAAGTGTTAATAATATCAGAAGGATTTATAAAATAATAGAGAGAAATATTATTGAAGGTAAACTTGATAATAATAGTTATTCTATTGAGAAATTTTTGAGAAAGAGAAATTATGAGTGATTTAAGAAGTGTATTTACTAGTAAAGATTTTGTTATTAATTCTAATGTTATTAAGTGTATTAGTAATCTTGATATTACATTAGATGAGTTTTTACTTGTTTTATACTTTATAAATGTATCTAATTATTTAAATAATGATGATATTAAAGATAAGCTTGGCTTTGATGATGATAAGATTTTTAATACTTTTAGTAGTCTATTAAATAAAAAATATATTGAGATGGTTGTTACTAATAAGAATGGGGAAGTTATTGAACAAATTAAATTAGATCCTTTTTATGATAGACTACTTTTGAATAAGAAGTCTGAGGATAAGAGTAGTGATATTTATAGTTTATTTGAGAGTGAACTTGCTAGAACTTTGTCTTCTTATGAGTATGAGCTTATTAATAAATGGTTACAACAAGGGGTTAGTGAGGAAACTATTAAAAATGCATTAAAAGAAGCTATTTTAAACGATGTTAGGAATTTTAAGTATATTGATAAGATTATTTATGAATGGACTAAGAATGGTGTTAAAAAGCGTGTTAAAGAAGAAAAAGAGAATGAGGAAATGTTTGATTATGATTGGTTAGATGATAATGAATAGAGAAGTAATAGAAAATGAATTAGATAGATTATTTTATGATGCTAGATGTGAACTAAATTATACTCATGATTATGAATTATTATTATCTGTTATGTTATCTGCTCAAACTACTGATAAAAGTGTTAATATAGTTACTGGTCCTTTGTATAGTAAATATGATAGTTTAGAAAAATTAAATACTTTAAGTGTAAGTGAAATAGATAATTATATTAGAAGACTTGGTTTTCATAACACTAAGTCTAAAAATTTTAAAGTTATTGTTTCTGAATTACTTAAAATAGGATATGTACCTAATGATAGAGAATATTTAGAAAGTTTACCAGGTGTTGGTAGAAAAACAGCTAGTGTAGTACTTGGATTGTTATTTAATGAACCTTCTTTTGCAGTTGATACTCATGTATTTAGAGTTTCAAATAGATTATGTATCACTAAAGATTCTGATGATGTTATTAGTACTGAAGTGAAACTAAAAAAATATTTTGAAAAAGAGAAGTGGAATAGAATTAATTCACAAATGGTTTTATTTGGAAGATATGTTTGTAAGAGTAAAAATCCTAGTTGTGAATCATGTAATTTAAAAAGTATTTGTAAGTATTATAAAAACCATTAGAATTTCTAATGGCTTTTATTTTATTTAACTAATATTGATTGAGTAAATGTTCTTGATATAGATTTTGATTTATAAGTAAATGTTACTGAATATGTTATTTTATATGTTCCAGCTGATGTATTTATTTTACTAAATTCTGTTTTATTATTATCTTTTGTAACATTTGTTACTGAAACATTTAATCCTGTAACATCTGTTTTAATATCAGTTGATTTATATTTTATTGAATCTATTGCAGAACTTGTAAGTTCACTTAATTTATCTCCAACTTTTATTACTTGATTTAATCCATTCATTTTTACTTCAATATCACTATCTTTAATTTCATCACTCGGTGTGACTGGATTATCTGGAGTAACTGGAGTATTGTTTGTAAATAATAATTTTACTCCTTCACTTGCATTAGATTTGAATTTTGAATATGAGCTTCTAATTATTGCTCCATCATATCCAGGATAAGCACTTAAATCAATTGTATAAGTTGTATCACTAATCCATGCGATATATTTTTCTGTAGTACCTTGTGTTAGGTAAACATCAAATCCAAAGTCTCCAATATTATTTTTGTTATATGTAATTCTTTTATTTAAATAATCTTCTGCCCAAATTGTGTAACCCTCATTAAAGTAATTTGTTAAGTATGTTTGATCTACAGCATTTGGTGTACCAGGTGATACCCATGATAGAGTAACTTGTTTTCCATTCATACTATAATTTACATTGATTGGTGAAGATAATTTTGAGAATCTTGTAGAAGTTTCACTTGGTTCAGTTCCACTTATAAACATGAATTCTCCTTTTAAACTCTTTGGTGTGTAATCACTAGGTGAAGCTGCTGGGATAGTTTCTAATTCAACGCTTGTGTTTGTTAAACCTTTAGGTCTTGTGAATTTAGCGTTTGTTTCATATATTCCTTTGGCAAGTTTTGCTTGTATTTTAACTCTATCTGTGTTTGCTTGACTCATCAACATATATTGTTTATCTTTAGCATTTTGTTCTGTTAATCCTTCTGGGAATCCTAGCCAAATTGCCATAGCATAATCTTTTGTATAACTTGATGTCCATGAATCTGGGATTACTGAACTTGATAATTTAAATTTCTTTAAGAAGTCTGTATCATAAGATGTTGTACCAGTTTTAGTAGCTATTTGAGTTCCTGAAACTTTAACTGAACCACTTGTTGCACTAGTTAATATACTTGTGATCATGTAAGCAGTAGTTTCTTTCATAACTCTATTTCTTTCATGTTTTGGCTCATATGTTTCTTCTGATTCTCTATAAATTATTTTAGTGAATGAATAAGGTTCTGTGTAGTAACCTCCATTTGCGAAAGCAGAGTAGGCACCAGCAAGAACTACTGGGGTAGCACTATTAAAAGTACCAATTGAATATGAGTCTGGAAGTTTAGTTGTATCTCCAAAATCAATTCCTAAGCTTGTAGCAAATTCATATTTTTGTTCATTTGTAGTAAGTCTGAATGCTTGTAGTGCACATGTGTTAACTGAATTTTTTAAGCAATCTCTTGTTGTCATGAATCCTTTATTGCTTCCATTAAAGTTTCTCATGTATCCACTTCCATATGGAGTTTTTTCATCTATGAATGGTCCATATGTACTTAAATTTTCATATTCAATAGCTGGCCCATAATCAATTATTGGTTTTGCTGTTGAACCAGGCATTCTTTTTGTTTGACCATGGAATGTAGCTAAGTTTAATGTCATAGCACCAGTTTTATTTTTACCAGCACCAACTGCTACTAAAGCACCAGTATTTACATCAACTACTGCAATTCCTACATCTTGTTTATCTTTTCTAAATTTATAATTTTTATAAAAATCATTTATAGCATTTTGTTTAGAAGTAATCATTGTTGTATATATATCCATTGGAACATTATATGGATTATTTCCAGTTTTATCTATTATTTCTTGAACTACTGTATCAATAAATCCTTGATATTCATTTGTTGCTGTAGTAGAGTGAGATAACATATCTGCAATCTTAACAGCTTTACCAGCATTATATTGTTCTTCACTAATATAACCATGTCTTTTCATAAGATATAATACAGTATTTTTTCTATCATTAGCATCGTTTGGATTAACGTATGGATTATATCCGTTAGGTGATTGGAACATACCAGCTATTTGAGCAGCTTCTACTAAGTTCAAATCTTTAACATCTTTTCCAAAATAATATTGACTTGCTTGTTGAACACCATATATATTTCCACCCATACAAGGTGTATTTACATAATATTCAATGATTTCTTCTTTAGTAAGATTTTTTTCCATTTTGAATACAGCCATATATATATCTGTAAATTTTCTTACTATACCATCAAATCCTTCACTAACAAAATCAGTAAATGCTAATTTTGAAAGTTGCATTGTTAGAGTAGAGGCACCACCACCACCTCTTCCAAGTACTTGACTAAATGATGCTTTTAAGAATCTTGGTGCATCAAATCCGTTGTGTTGGAAAAATCTTGAGTCTTCTGTAGCAATAATTGCATCAATTAATACTTGTGGAAGTTCATAATAACTAACTTTTTGTCTTTGTTCAGTACCTAATGTCGCAATTAAGTTACCTTCAGAACTAAATACTCTTGATGCTTCTTTCTCAAACATTTGGTTAATGTCATATTCTGGAGCACTCTTAACTATATAATAGCAAAATCCAATTCCAGCTAGAATGCAAAGTATTGCTAGTGAAACTATGGCTACCATAATCCAATACCAAATTCTTATTTTCTTTTTACCAGTTTTAACCTTAGGTGTTTTTTCTACTGGCTTTTCTTTTTTAGTTTTCGATAATATTTTCTTTTTCATATTACTCCTTAAAGTAAGCTTCATCTACACAATCTAAATATTTTAATCTAGGTGTATAGCTTTCTTTTATTTGATATCCTTTTTTCTCAATATAATCATATTCAATAGATTTTCTTTCATTATTATTTATAAAGTCTATTAAATCTTCTCCCTTTAATAAATAAAACTTATCATTCATAAATATAATTAGAAATACTATTCCTTTTTGTTTTAAAACTCTTTTAATATGTTCTAATTGATGGTCTTTTATATTAGCAAGTGGAAATGATGTTTTAGAGTGACATTCTTTAGCATCAAATTCAATATACTTTTCTCTATAAATACCATTATAATCTAATGTAGATATATTTGAATAAACGGCTTTATCTATTAAATGTGATGAATTTGAAGGATAACTTACATTTAATACTTTGATAGGTGTAGGTTTTTTATATATTAAACACTTTTCTATACTGTTATAATATGTATTCGTATCATTTAATATATTTTCTAAAAACATACCTCTATTTTTAAATGAAGGGTTCTTCATCAAAATCACCAATATAATTATACTATATTTGTACTATTTTTTCAAAAAAAGTATTATTTGATAGTGTAAACTAATTAAATATTCATTTTTCATTGTTTGTATGTTATAATAATATCTACCTTTTAAAGGGGGATAATATGAAGAAAGTTATTTATTATTTATTATTAATAAGTTTATTATTTATAAATATCACAAGTTTAAGTGCTGCTAGTGATACTGGAATAGAGACACCTGATGGATGGAAAATATCTGATAATGATATGACTTGTGAAGAAATACTTGGTAGTAATTTAACTAAAATAGTTCATTTAGGTGTAACTATAGTTAAAGTTGTTGCTGCGATTGCTACTATCTTATATGGAATTATTATGTTTTTACCTGTGGTTATGAATGATGATCCAAAAGAATTAAATAAAGCATTGAGTAAAGCAGTTAAAATGATAATAATTTTAATTTTAATTTTACTATTACCAACTTTAGTTAAAGTAATAGGTAATATATTTGATTTTGATTTATCTTGCTTGATGTAGACACTTTTTGTGTCTTTTTTATTGAAATATATTTTTTGTAATGATAAAATTGTTTTAGTAGTGTAGGTGATTATATGAAAAAGTATCTTAAAGGCGTATTTTTATTTTTGATGACATTTATGTTATTTAGTTCAACTTTATTTGCTGAAGCAACTTCTTGTATTGATGACTTTAAAGGCAGAAAATGTGATTTTAGTGTTGGAATAGGACATAAGTGTAGTGGTTTATCTTATTCAAAGGCATATAAAGGACATTATACAGATGTTAAAAAAAGAAATAGAGAAATATATGGATTTTGTTATAATGCGGGAGATGGAAAATATTTTTATGAGATAGTTTTAGATGGCTATGGTGGATGCAAAAGAAATGGAAAAGCACATGTTGCAATTAATAGTAAAAATCGTATTGTATTAAGCAAAGATCTTGCAGAATCAACCAGTGTGCTAGGAGAAGAAGGTGTCACTTCAAAAAATGTTGGTTGTGCCCCATATTTCTTTTATGATGATTCTATATCTAAAGCTGTGTTTTCATATACAAAAATGGATAAATATGAGTGGTTTCCTGATGAGAATCTAGAATTCACAACTGATGATACTGAATCAGGTGGCAAAATTAAAACATGTGTTTCAAAAAAACTTAGTTCAAGTAGTTTTTGTAGTTCTTCTAACAAAAAGAAATTTGTTACTGATGCAATTGATAATTGTATGAAACAACAAGGACTAGCCTATGAAAAAGACAGCGAAATATATAACTCTTTGATTAATGAATTGAAAACGGCGTTTAATAATAAATATATTCAAGATTCTATTTATACATGTAAATTTAAAGAGTGTGGTGTTAGTACTACAAGTATTGCTAATTATTTTAGTTCATCTAATGGTGCATATAGTACTGAAAATTTAATGAGAAACGCTGGATTTACTGATAATCAAATTGCGTGTGCTCTTAAAGTAGTTAATTCTGAAGATACTAAACAAGAAATTGAAGATACTACAGGAGCTGTAAGCGATCAAATTGATTCTACAATGCATGATATTCAAAATAACTTGGAATTTAAGAATAATGGTGATAGTCCTAGTACTCCAGACGGATGGCAAATATCCGATGAAGATATGACTTGTGAAGAGTTATTAGGTAGCAATTTGACTAAGGTAGTAAATGTTGGAATTACTATTATTAGAGTAGTTGGAGCACTTGCTATGATAATATTTGGAATAACTGCTTATATACCAGCTGTTAGTGGAGATAATCCAGAACTACTTAAAAAAGCTAATTCAAAAGCAATAAAGATGGGTATAATACTTATACTAATTATATTACTTCCATCACTTGTTAAAATAATAGGTAATATATTTGATTTTGATTTAAGTTGTTTAATGTAACATGCAAGAAATTGCATGTTTTTTATTGAAAAAAGTGATTATGTGTGTTAAAATAATTTCGCTTTAAGAAAAAAGACATATTTGTTGATTTAATATTCTAGTGCTTAATTATTTAAGTGAATATTAATTTTAAGACAAATAGAAGTAAAAAACGAAAGGAGAGAAGAAATATGGCAGTAATTGCAAAAAGTTATTTATTAGAAGCTGGTGTACATTTTGGACATCAAGCTAAAAGATGGAATCCTAAAATGAAGGAATACATTTTTACAACAAGAGATGACATTCATATTATTGATTTACAAAAAACTGTTGAAAAAATAGAAGAAGCTTACGCTGAACTTCTTAAAGCATGTGAAAATGGTGGTAAGGTTCTATTTGTTGGTACTAAGAAACAAGCTAAAGAAGCTAGTATCGAAGAAGCAACAAGATGTAAAAGTTTTTATGTAACTGAAAGATGGTTAGGAGGAACTTTAACTAATTTTAGAACAATTAGAGATAGAGTTAAAAGACTAATCGAAATCGAAAAAATGGAAAGTGATGGTAAGTTTGAATTACTTCCTAAAAAAGAAGTTGCTAAAATTCAAAAAGAATATGAAAGATTAAATAAACTTCTTGGTGGAATTAGAGAAATGGATAAATTACCAAAAGCTATCATTGTTGTTGATCCTAGAGTAGAAATTAATGCTATTCGTGAAGCTAGAAAATTACATATTCCTGTATTTGGAATTGTTGATACTAACTGTGATCCAGATGATGTAGATTTCCCAATTCCAGCAAATGATGATGCTGTTAGAAGTGTTAAAGTTGTTTTAGGTGTATTAGCTAACGCTGTATGTGAAGCTAATGGTCTTGAATTAGTTGATTATGTAACTGAAGATGAAACAGCTAAAAATACCAAAGAAATTAAAGTTGAAACTAAAGTAGTTGAACTTGATAATTTCGAAGAAGAAAAAAACAGTGAATCTGATTATGATGGAATGACAGTTTCTGATTTAAAGAAGATTGCTAAAGAAAAAGGTATTGCTGGTTATTCAACTATGAAAAAAGATGAATTAATCGAAGCGTTAAAGTAGGAGGAAATTATGGATATTAGTGCAAGCATGGTTAAAGAATTAAGAGAAAAAACTGGTGCTGGAATGATGGACTGTAAAAAAGCCTTAGTTGAAAGTAATGGAGACATGGATAAAGCAGTTGATTATTTAAGAGAAAAAGGAATTTCTAAAGCAGCTAAGAAAGCTGAGAGAATTGCTGCTGAAGGATTATCTAATATTTATATTAAAGGAAACAAAGCTGTAGTAGTTGAATTAAACTCAGAAACAGATTTTGTTGCTAAGAATGAAGAATTCAAAGAATTATTAGACAAAATTGGAAATACTATTTTAGATAATAATGTTACTACTATGGAAGATGCTTTAAATAGTAAATGTGGTGATGAAACAATTAATGATTTAATTGTTAATGCTACTGCTAAAATTGGTGAAAAGATTAGTTTAAGAAGATTTGAAGTTGTAGAAAAAGCTGATAATGAGGTATTTGGTTCATATTTACATATGGGTGGTAAGATTTCATCATTAACTGTAGTTGAAGGTGAAAATGAAGAAGTAGCTCGTGATGTAGCAATGCAAGCAGCAGCTATGAGACCATTATATACAAATATTGATAGTGTTCCAGCTGAAGATTTAGAACATGAAAAATCTGTAATTAAAGAACAAGTAATCAATGAAGGTAAGAAACCTGAATTTGCTGATAAAATTGTTGAAGGTAGAATTAGAAAATTCTATGAAGAAACAGTTTTAGAAGAACAAGCATTCATTAAAGATTCTAGTTTAACTGTTAAAGCTTATTTAAAAAATAATAATTCTAAATTAGTTAAATTAGTTAAATATGAAGTAGGCGAAGGTATGGAAAAGAGAAATGATAACTTTGCTGAAGAAGTAATGAGTCAAATAAAGTAATTTAAAAAGCCTTTCTTAATTGAAAGGTTTTTGTTTACTCAAAATTTTCTTTTACTATTTGTAATTCTCTTAATAACTGTTTTGGCTTTGGATATATTTTTGATATTTCTTCTTTTATTTGTGATTCTATATCATCTAAGATACTATTATATTTTTTATTTATAGCGTGTATAAATGATTTATAGTCACTTATTGATTCTTCTTTATATCCATATAATAGTTCATTTACGTAGTTATTTGAACAGTTTAATAAACTTTGGATTATTTTATCTTTTATACTCATATCTAATTTATATTCATCTAAGTTTGATTTGATAGATAGAATTCTTTTTAATATTTCATTGTTAATTGTTTCACTTGTTGAATTTAAACAATCAATTAAATCTTTTAATTCTGTTACTGATATAAGGTCTTTGTCAGAATTATAAAATTTTTCAATTGGAATTAATTCAAGTATTATGTAGTCTTCTGTTGCTGTTGAATATTTTTTGTTTGTTATTAAATCAATATAAGCTGTAAAGCCTCTTTCATCTAATGCTTTTTTAATAGGTCTATAGAAAATTTTATCATTTTCTATTTGTTCTTGAGATTGTGATAATGATAAAGGGCCTAATTTAGCTATATAAGTATTGCCTAGAAAAATGTTTGATACCTTTGCTACCATAATAATTTCTCCTTTTAAATTGTGTATTATAATATCATGATAGTTTTTATTAGTCAATTTTGTATATCAAAAATGATAAAAAAGTATAAAAGTGTTTAAATTTATTGTAGAATTCGCTTGAAATTTGGCACTTTTTGTACTATAATCAAATGTAGTCATGAAGGGAGGGAAGAAATAATGACACACGTTGAAGTAAAAGATGGTAATGTTGAGGGTGCATTAAAACGTTTTAAGATGAAAGTGCAAAGAAGCGGAGTCCCTACTGAAATGAAAAAAAGAAGAGAATACTTGAAAGCTGGGGTTGTTAGAAGAGAAGCTAAAAAAGAAGCTATCAGAAACGCTAAAAAACATAATAAACAAAGATATTAATAATATTAAATAAGGAGTGAATGCTATGTTATATGAAACTATATCAAATGATATGAAAGAAGCTATGAAAGCTCATGATAAAGATTCATTAAATACAATTAGATTATTAAAGTCAGCTATTGATTTATATTTAGTTAATAATAAAATGGATAGAAATACTTGTAGTGATGAAGTTGTTATAGATGTAGTTAGTAAACAAGTTAAAACTCATAAAGAAAGCATTGAAGAATTTAAGAAAGGTAATAGACAAGATTTAGTAGATGGATTATTAAAAGAAATCGAATTATTAAGTAAATATTTACCTGAACAATTATCAGAAGAAGAAGTAAGAAAAGAAATTGATAAAGCATTTGATAAAATAAAACCTACTTCTATGAAAGATATGGGTGCTTTAATGAAAGAGTTAACACCTGTACTTAAAGGTAAAGCTGATATGAGTCAAGTTAATGCTATTATTAGAGAAAAATTAAATTAGAACATAAATATGTTCTTTTTTATTGTTTGAAATATTGACTATTTATTGATTGAAATTTTTATGTTATTGATATATACTTGTATATGATAGATGAGGTGCAATACATGAAAAAAAGAGGTTTTACTTTAGTTGAATTACTTGCTGTTATTGCTATACTTGCAATATTGGTTTTGATAGCATTACCGAATGTTGTTGGAATGTTTAATAATGCTAAAAAAAGTACATTTATGACGGAAGCACAGTCTTTATATAAGGAAGCAACTAATAAATATATACAAGAAACTATGAAGGGTAATAAAGTATCTGTAATAAGTTCAGAAGACGACAGTGCTCTTGAATTATCTGGTAATAATTTAAAGTATTATATTAAAGTTAACAGTTCTGGAGAAATTGTAAGGTTAATTGTTTCAAATGGTAATTATTGTATAAATACAAATAAATCTAATGCGACAGAATTAACATCTAATGATATTACTGATGGTGAATGTGATTTTGATGTATCTGATGAATGGTATGATAATTGTTCTAGTGGTAGTAAAAAATTAAATTGCAAAATCATTAGTGATAATATTGCCGAGGCTGATAATAAAACTAGTGAAAATGTTACATTAAGCACAGGTATAGATTTTAAGAGAAGTTCTGATTCAGTTTTAGGAAAAAAATTGAATAAAGTATTATATAATCAGGATGTTAGTTTTGAATATTATGATTCTACTAATGTCTCTATTGATGGTGCTAAAATTGATAAAGAAAATAAATATCCTATTAAAAAAATAACTATGATAAGTGGTTCTAGCGAGCAAGAAACTTGTAGTGGGGATTCTTTGTTTGAAGGAGTATATGCAAAACTAGATTTTAAAGACGGATCATATAATTTATCAAATTATAATTGCAATACTAAAAAATCTTATGGTGAAAAAGCCGTTGGTGGATATTTATGCATAGGAAGTACTGATAAAACAGGTTATGCTTACAGTAATTCTACTATGTGTAATAATGCAATTAGAGTTCTTGAAGTTAAAGATGGAATAATTACAAAAGCTGATATATATTATATAGAAAGAGATAATCCTGATAAGAATGGTACTGGTTTGTATTATACTACCGATAAAAACGTTACTAGTAAGAGAATATATTTTTATAGAGGAAATGTAAGTAATAATTATGTAGTTTTTGCTAATCATTGTTGGAGAATTATTAGAACTAATGAAGATGAAAGTATAAGAATGATTTATTTTGGTGATTATACTAATGGTAGTTGTCCTGATAATGGAGTGGGTGGATTTATCAAAACTGGTGTTAAGTATAATGATAATAATTCTGATAATAGGTATATTGGATATATGTATGGTGACTCTTGCGATACTTATGAAAATTGTCATCAAAATATAAATGATAGTAATATTAAAAAAGTTGTAGAGGAATGGTATAAAGAAAATATATTAACTTTAGGTGATACAGCTAACAATATACAAGATACTGTATATTGTAATGACAGAAGTCTTATTTATGGAAGTGGCAAAGAAAATGAAAATTCATATTATAATGGATATGGAAAAATCAGAAATGATTCAATGGGTGTGAATTTGAATTTAGGCTGTAGTAGAAATGAAGATAAATTTACTGTTGATTCAGCTATTGGAAATGGAAAACTTAAATATCCGATTGCTCTTATTGAAGCAAATGATATTGTTCTTGCTGGTGCAATTAGTAATTATGATAATTATAGGAGTTATGTATATTCTTATTTATATATAAAAGGTAATGCTTATTGGACTATGTCACCTTATTTAGTTAATAAATATAATAAGAGTGCTATTATGACTGTTAGTTGGGGAGAAGCTTCAGCAGCATCTGCTAGTAGTATTTTTGCTCAAGGACGTGGTTATTATAGTGTTGCTCCTGTTATTTCACTTAAATCTACAGTTAATGTACAAAGTGGGAGTGGAACAAAGAATAACCCTTATATAGTTAAATAAAAGTGACTTTTATAGTCACTTTTATTATGCTATAATATTTTTATGATAATTATTGTATATTTGTTTATGTTAATTATGATTAGTTTACTTGTGTATTTATGTACTTTAAATACTATTTTTTGTGTGATTATAATTATTCTAACTATTATATTTTTAATTTTATTATTAATGAGTCATGTTAAATTTGAGATTAATAGATTTGATATAGTTAGTTCTAAAATCGATAAAAATATTAAAATAATGCTAATGTCTGATATGCATAATAGAGAGATATCTGAAAGAATAGTTAAAGCTATTAGTGAAGAAGAACCTGATTATATTATCATGAGTGGTGATATGATTAATGAAAGTATAAAATATACTAAAAACTTTATAAAATTATTAGATAAAATAGATAGTGATAAAATTTATTATACATTTGGTAATCATGAAGATGAATTAAGTGAAACTGATAAAGAAGAATATTATAAAATACTAAAAAAATATAAAATTAATTTACTTAATAATAAAAGTGTTAAATTGAGTAATAATATTATATTAAGTGGTATTGATATTCCATATGATTTTTATAAATTTATGGGAAAGAAAATAACTAAAAAAGATATGAGTGAATATTTAAATAAATGTGAAATAGATAAATATAATATATTAGTAGCTCATAATCCATTATGGAATGAGTATTATAAAGAATTTAATTATGACTTGTGTTTGAGTGGTCATGTACATGGTGGGATGTTTAGATTTCCTTTTATAGGTGGAATATTATCACCAGATTATAAATTCTTTCCTAAATATACTAAAGGTAAATATAAAGTTGGAGATATGACTAGTATAGTCTCTTGTGGACTAGGTTATAGTAAAAGAATAAAAATGAGAATACTTAATCCTGGAGAAGTAGTGATTATAAATCTATTAAAAAATTAATGGAATTATGATATACTATAATATGGAGTCGAATATGAATTATTTTATTTATAAAGTTGTTAGATTTATTGGGAGACCAATTTATAAAATTGTTTTTAGACCTAAATATTATGGTGTAGATAATATTCCTAGTGAAGGAGCTGTTATACTTGCTGGGAATCATACTAATAATTTAGATGCTGCTATGATGATAGGAGCGCCTAAAAGAATAGTGCATATGATGGCAAAAAAAGAATTATTTAGTAGTAAAATATCCAATTACTTTTTTAGAAGTATGGGTTGCATTAGTGTAAATAGAAGTATACATGATGAGAATGCTAAAAGTGAAGCAATAGATGTTTTAAAAAATAATGAAGTTCTTGGAATATTTCCTGAAGGAACAGTTAATAAAACACTATATAAAGATAATGAACAGTTGTTGTTACCATTTAAATATGGGGCAGTATCTTTTGCTAAAAAGACTAATGCATATATAGTTCCTTTTGCTATAAATGGAAAGTATAAAATATTTAGTAAAGACTTAAAAATAACTTTTGGTGAACCATATAAAGTTACAGGTGATTTAGAAAGTGAAAATGAGAAGTTAATGAATATTGTTAGTAAAATGATATTGGAGGGAAGAAATGAAAAAAGAAAGTGATAAAGATTATCCTTGGTTTAAATATTATAAAGATATGAGAGCTCATATTGATTACCCAGATGTTTCTATGTATGAAATGGTTAAAAGGACTGCTAAAAAGTATCCTAGTAATATTGCATATAAATATTATGGGAATGAAGTGACATATAGATCCTTACTTAGAAGAATAGATGATTCAGCATGTGCTTTTGTAAGACTTGGAGTTAAAAAGAAAGATGTAGTTACTATCTGTATGCCTAATACTCCTGAAGCTATAATAAGTGTTTATGCTTTAAATAAATTAGGTGCTATATGTAATATGATGCATCCTCTTTCTAGTGAAGAAGAATTAAAACAAGGAATAAATTTAGTTAATTCTAATTATTTAATTGTTGCTGATATAGTTTTTTCTAAGATAAAAAATATTAGAAAAGATATTTCAGTTAATAAAATAATATATTTACCTATATGTGAATCTATGGATCCATTAACTAGATTAGGATATAGATTAACTACAGGAAGAAAGGCTAGTGCTCCTATAGGAGAAGATGTTATTCCATATTATAGATTTATAGCAAGAGCTAAATTTCATAAAGAAACTATTATAGATGAAGGAGTAGGTAGTGATACTGCTGTTATTTTACATAGTGGAGGTACTACTGGTTCTCCTAAGGGAATAGTTCTTACTAATATGAATTTTAATGCACTTGCTTTAAGTGGACTTGAAATAAATAAAGTATTAACTAGTGGAGTTAGTATTCTTGCTATAATGCCTATATTTCATGGATTTGGTTTAGGTTGTACTTTTCATGCTAATTTTGTTAGTGGTGGAACTGCTATAATACTTCCTAGTGTTAATCCACGTAAATTTGATAGTATATTACTTAAATATAAACCTAATATTATAGCTTGTGTTCCAAGTATATTAGAAGGACTTACTAATAGTAAAAAACTAGTAGATGAAGATTTATCTTTCTTAAAATGTGTTGTTTGTGGAGGAGATGCTTTAAGTCCTAAACTTGCTAAAAAGATAGATGAATTTTTATATGATCATGGTAGTGACACTTTTGTTAGAACTGCATTTGGAATGACTGAATGTACTGCTGGGGCTACTATGATGCCTATAGAAGAATCACGTGAAAATTCTATTGGGATTCCAATTCCTGATTGTTACGTAAAAATATGTAAACAAGGTACTACTGAAGAGTGTAATTATGGTGAGATAGGTGAAATTTGTATAAATGGACCTGCTGTTATGAAAGAATATGTAAATAATAAAAAAGAAACAGAAATGGCTCTAAAAAAACATAAAGATGGAAAAATATGGCTTCATACTGGAGATGCTGGTCATATGGATAAAGATGGTTTTGTATATTTTGAAACTAGAATTAAGAGAATGATTGTTTCTAGTGGATATAATATTTATCCTGGGCAATTAGAAGCTATTATATGTGAACATCCTTATGTTAAAGCTTGTGCTGTAGTTGGTGTTCCACATCCATATAAAAAGGAAGTTGCTAAAGCATATATAGTATTAAAAGATGGACTAGTGCTTAATAGTGAAATAAAGAAAAGTATAAGAGAGTATTGTGAAAAGAATATTGCTGCTTATGCTCTTCCATATGCATATGGTTATAGAAAGGAATTGCCTAAAACTAAGATTGGTAAAGTTGCATATAAAGAACTTACTGTAAGTGATGATGGTGAAGAATAGTGAAAAGTTATAAAAGTGAGTTTGGTTATAGATTACTTAAACCATTTATATTGATTAGGTTTAAGTTAAAATATAGACCAACTGTTATAGGAAAAGAGAATATTCCTAAGAGTGGTCCTGTTATATTTTGTGGTAATCATATACATAAAGATGATCAATATAATGTTATGATTGTAACTAATAGAGTTATTCATTATATGGCTAAGGAAGAGTATTTTGAAGGTAATATGGCATGGTTTTATAAATTTGTAGGTTGTATTAAGGTTGATAGAAGAATCCATGATGAGAATGCTAAAAGTGAGGCCTTAGATGTTTTAAGAAGTGGTGGAGCTTTAGGAATATTTCCTGAGGGAACTAGAAATAAGACTTTTGGTACTAAAGATGAAGTTGTTATGTTACCATTTAAGTTTGGAGCAGTTAGTTTAGCTCAAAAAACTAATGCTTTAATTGTACCTTTTGGTATAAGTGGTAAGTATACTAGAGATGGAAATTTAACTACTAGAATAGGGAAACCATTTAGTGTAAATGATATGTCTTTGGAAGACGCTAATAAACTTTTAAGAAAAAAAATACTTAAATTAATGCAAAAAAGTGAATAATAGTATATAATATACAAATGTGAGGTGAAACTCTATGAAATTTATTTTAACTGCTGGTGGAACAGGGGGACATATATATCCTGCGTTGGCAGTACTTGATGAAATAAAGAAAGACAAGAGTAATGAATACTTATATATTGGTACTAAAAATAGAATGGAAAATGAACTTATACCTAGTATGGGAATTCCTTATGAAGGTATAGAGATTTATGGACTATCTAAAACTGATATGATAAGAAACTTAAAGAATATTAAGTGTATTTCTAATTCTTATAAAAAGTGTCTTGCTATAATGGATGCTTTTAAACCTGATGCTGTAATTGCTTTTGGTGGTTATGTAACACTACCTGTTTGTTTAGCAGCTAAGAAACGTGGTGTTAAAGTATTTTTACATGAACAAAATATGTTACCAGGTAAAACAAATATTTATTTATCTAAAAAAGTAGATGCAGTATTTGTATCATTTAAAGAAGGTATTAGAAAACTAAAATGTAAAAATATTATTTATACAGGTAACCCAGTTAGTCAAAGAGCTATTGAATGCAAAAAGTTCAATAAAACTGAATTAGGATTTGATAAGAATAAAAAATTAATAATAATAGTTATGGGATCTCTTGGAAGTACTTCAGTTAATGAAAGACTTTTAGATTTTTTAAGAACATATGAAAGAGAAGACACTGAAATATTATTTATTACTGGTAAATCTAGTTATGCAACATTAAACAATAATTTAATTGTTCCAAAGAGTACAAAAATAGTACCATTCTTTGACAATTTACCAAGTTTAATGAAGAGTGCTGATTTGATAATATCAAGAGCTGGAGCTTCTACTATTGCTGAAATAATGGCAACTAAAACTCCATCTATATTAATACCAAGCCCTTATGTAGCAAACAATCATCAATATTATAATGCTCTTGATTTAGTACAAAAAAATATAAGTTTATTAATTGAAGAAAAAGATTTAGATAAAAATACTTTAATTGAAGCTATAGATGAAATGTTTGATGAAAAAACATTTAAAGAAGTAAAAAAGAACTTATCAGAAATAAAAGATATGAGTTCAAGTACTATAATATTAGAAGAAGTAAAAAAGATGATAAAGGGTAAAAATGAAAAAAAAGGTAAAAAGAAGATTTAATTTTTTAAGATTTATTACATTTATAATAACATTATTTATATTATATATAGTTATAAGTTTTTTACTTAGTGTTAAGACTAAAAACATAGTTATATTAAATAATAATTATTATAATGATGAAGTAATAATAGAGAAAGCTGGGATTCAGGATTATCCTAAGTTTCTACTTTTAAATTCTAATAAAGTTAAAAAGAAAATTGAATCTTTAGATTTAGTTAGTAGTGTTACAGTTAAAAAGAAATTAAATTTTATATTAGAAATAACTGTGAATGAAAAGAAGATTTTATACTATAATAAATCTAATAACTATTATAAATTATCTGACGGAAGTACATATAAATCAAATGATATATATGGAGTACCTACTTTGATAAATTATATTCCAGAAGATATAGAAAATAAATTCATAAAGAAATTTAGTAAAGTTGATAGTAATATAATTAGTTTAATAAGTGAAATAGAGTATAGTAAAACTGAATTTGATAGCGAAAGATTCTTACTTTACATGAGTGATGAGAATTTAGTATATATCACTGTTAGTAAAACAGAACTATTAAATAAATATATAGATATAGTTAAAACACTAGAAGGCAAAAAAGGTATATTATATTTAGATAGTGGTAATTATTTTGAAATAAAAGAAAAATGATATGTATAAAAACATATCTTTTTTAATATAATTTAATATGGAAAAGTTAGATAAATTTAAAAAATTTGTTTCAAATCATCCAGAATTTGTAGATTATGTCAAAAAGAATAATGTTTCATGGCAGACTTTATATGAACTATATGATATTTATGGCGAAGATGATAAAGTTTGGAATAAATATATCAAGAATGATATAAAAAATTCTATTAATATAAAAGGACTATTAAGTACTCTTAAAAACATTAATTTAGATTCTTTAGAAGAGAATATATCTTCTATACAAAAAGCAGTTGGTTTAGTAGAAGAATTGACTCGTGAAGATGATAAGAAAGATAGTGAAGTAAAAGCTAAAGAAGAAAAAATAGATAAACTTTATGGTGAATAATGAAATATGAAATATTAGTAAAATTACGTAAAGATCCTAAATATTTAGAGTTTTTGAGGCAAAATTCTTATTGGTATAAAAAACTAAATAGAAATCCTGATTCTTATAATGAATTTATTGATGAAATGAAAACAAAATATAAGCTTAGAACTATAGATAAAATAGATAATATTGTTGATAGTGTAGATTTGATAAGCAAGATACTAAATATAACAAATCAGTAAAATTTCATGTAATTTACACTTTTTGTATATTTTTATTTTTTAATGTTGACATATAATTCATCTTGTTGTTATAATTAAAACATAAAGATAGAGGGTAAAACCCTATAGGAAAGGAAAGTGAAATATAATGAATAAGAAAGGATTTACATTGGTTGAATTATTAGCTGTTATCGCTATTTTAGCAATCTTAGTTATCATAGCTTTACCAAACGTATTAGGTATGTTTAACAATGCTAAGAAGAGTACATTCAATACTGAAACTCAAAATATCTTTAAACAAGCTCAAACTGATTTTGTTCAAGATAGTATAACTGCTGCTGGAGCTCAAATTTATTGCCAAGATATTACTGGTGTTACAATTTGTCCTTCTACAGGATCTAAAAAATTAAATTTAGAATCAACTAAAGCTTATTATGTAAGTGTTGATGCTAATGGTAACATTACAAATATCGTTGTAATTGATGGATCATTTAAATATGGTAAAACAGGTACTGCTAGTGCTCCAATTAAAGTAACTGATATTAAACAAGATAATATTAAAGATATCGGTGATACAGCTTATGCTACACCTGATGCTAGTTCAGTTGCAAGCTTCGATACAACTAAATAGTTATTGAATAAATTAGGCTTTATTAAAAGCCTTTTTATTTTGTCAAAAATTAATAAATTATTTTTTAAGTGTTGCAATAAAAAATGATTAATGATAAAATTTATATAGAATATGTGAGGGTGTTAGTGATGGAAGAGAAACCAAATGTAGAAGCTGTAGCAAATACAGAAAAAAAAGAAGTTGTTACAGAAAAAACAAAGAAAAATAAAAAAGATTTAATTATAAATTTAGTTTTAATATTTTTTATGTTAATGATATTTATAGCTATTGTTATTCCTTTGGTTAGAGATACATTTGATGCTACTTCTAGGGATACATTTATTGCTAACTTACAAGAAATAGTAAGAACAGCAGGAGAAAAATATGATGCTAGTAGTAGAGATGAAATAATATTCAATAACGCAACAGGTGACTCTGCTGATGCAATACTTTGTAATGATGGATTAGGAGCTGATATAAGCGATGATAAATTGTTATACTCAATTGTTATAGATTATAAAGGTCGTATTAAACATTTTGCAGCAACTAATGGATTATATGAATACTTATATGATATGGATGAAGATTCTATTAATTATTTAACATTTGATATGATTGGGCAAAATAGTATTAGAATGATTACTGAAGAAAATCAACATTTGACTAGAGTTAGTTTAGAGAAATGTAGTTATTAAGACTTATTAAGTCTTTTTTTTATGAATAAAATATTATATAATTTTTATGGTGATTATATGAGTTTGATAATTGGAAGTCATGTTAAGTTTAATAATAGTAAACAATTACTTGGAAGTGTTATGGAAGCTGTTAGTTATAATGCTAATACATTTATGTTTTATACAGGTTCTACTCAAAGTACAAGTAGATGTATGATTAATGATGAGTTAACATATGAAGCATTTAAATTAATGCTTGAAAATAATATTAATAGTGATAATGTTATAGTTCATGCTCCGTATATAGTTAATCTAGCTAATAGAGCTGACGAAGAAAAATATAATTTTTATTTGAATTTTTTTAGTGAAGAATTAAATAGAGTTAAAAAGCTAGGTTTTAACAAAATAGTTTTACATCCAGGTAGTGCGGTTAATTGTAGTAGAGAAGAAGGGTTAAACAATATTATTTATGGCTTAAATAAAGTTTTTGATAATACTTTAGATACTGTTGTTTTACTTGAATTTATGGCAGGAAAAGGTAATGAACTTGGTACTTCTATTGATGAACTTAAATACATAATAGATGGTATTAAAAATAAAGATAGAATTGGTGTTTGTTTAGATAGTTGTCATATGAATGATGCTGGAGTGGACATATCTAAATTAGATGAGTTTTTAGATGAATTTGATAATAAGATTGGTATTGATAAAATTAAATGTTTTCATTTAAATGATAGTAAAAATCAAATAGGTTCTCATAAAGATAGACATGATAATATTGGATATGGAACTATTGGATTTGATAATTTAATTAATATTACTACTAATAAAAGATTAGAAGATATTCCTTTTATATTAGAAACACCATATATTAATAGAAATTCTAAAGAAGAGCTTCCTCCATATAAATATGAAATAGAAAATGTTAGAAATAAAAAGTTTACTGATTTTATTCAATAAACTTTTTGTTTGTGTTATAATTTGTATAGGATAGGTGATGTTGAATGAAAAGTAAAAATGGATTTACATTAGTGGAATTATTAGCTGTTATTGCAATACTTGCAATTTTAATCTTAATTGCTTTACCAAATGTTATTGGAATGGTAAATAAAGCAAAAAGAAGTACTTTTGAGACACAAGTTAGAAAAGTAGCACAAGTATCACAGCAAAAGTTATTTACTGCTGGAAATAGTGAAAAAACGTTTGATTGTAATGATTTATTGTCTGGAAATTCTTTTTCAGATTGTACTGCAACTGTAGAAGGTTCTAGTGTTAGTATTGATGCATTAGGTAGTGGACAATATAGTAATTATTTGATGGTTGATGTTACTAATAAGGCAAATTCTGGAACTTTAATTGATTTGAATGATTTGAAAGAAGTTGAAGTTGAAGAAGAGAAAAATATAAATGAAACTTTAGTTAAGAATAGTAAAATTAATGAGACAATGTTTAAAATGTTAACTGATCAAGAATATATTGATTTAGCTTTAAAAATAGATAATAGTAATCCTAGTGAAACTGAAATTGAATCAGCTAAAAAAGAATATAATAGTGCTATTTCTAAAATTAGTTACGATGGTAATATGATAATAAATAATTCGGATAAAGAATTATTCTATTTGTTTAAAATTAATTTTACTGATAAGATGCTTGGTAGATATAAAATCGTTTGGCATGATATTAGTGATTTAGCGCTTAATGACGAGATGATTGATAATAAAGATAAAAATTCTGAAGATTTTTTTGAAAGTTATGATGTGGATAGAAATAATAATACAATTGAAGGAATAATTAATGTTACTAAATCACAAAATTATTATTTTGGTTCTGTTTTGAAAAGCGGAAGTAAAAATTTAGGATTTGAAATTGAAAAATTGAAAGGTGAAGATGCTTTAAAATTAGTTGGTAACAAAAATATTACTATTAAATCTAGCGAGGCTAAAAATTATAAAGATGCTGGAATTATGAACAATGGTGAAAAGTTACAAAGTAGTGAATATTATAGCTATACTAATTTAAGAAGTGAAGTAGGAACGTATAAATATAATTATGTAATTAAAACTAATAACGGTATTAAAAAATTAGTTAGAAATATTACTGTTGCTGATTATACTGATAGTAGATGTTTTGCATTTAATAATGGAGTTATTGAACATTACTATTATTATATTGATAATGATTCTAATAAAGCTAGATGTCCATCTGATGTTATTATTCCAAATAAAATTAATGGACAAAATGTTGTTGAAATAAGTTGGGGTGCTTTTACTGTAGGATGTAGTAATAACATTGTTGTACCCACTAATAGTAATGATAAATATGTAATTAAAAATATGGCTTGTTTAGCAAGAGGCATGGGTATATCTAGTGTAACGTTACCAAGTAATCTTAAAATAATAGGAAACATAGCATTTATTGATAACAATTTAAGTTCATTGGTTATTCCTAAAAGTGTTACAGAAATAGGGTATGGTGCATTTGCTAATAATAAACTACAAACTGTTAAGTTTGAAGGTGATATTAAATATATAGCTGGAGATTGTGATTCGTTTGATGGTGAAGAACATTCAGAAGAAGTTAATAATATAGTTAAAAATACTACATGGTGTGATAGAAAATAAAAGTTTATTGATTTTATTCAATAAACTTTTTATATTCGTTGTATTTTTCTATTATTTTTTGATATAGATGTTTGTTAAAGTTTAATTCATATTTTGAGATATAACTTATGAAATTTGAATCTAATATTTCATCATAATCATTTTTAATTGCGTTATAGATTAAATCTATTTCTTTATCTGATGCTGGGATGCATTCTTTACTTAGATAGTTTACAATATCTTGTTTTGTTAATCTATTGATATAACTTTTTAATAATTCTTTTTTCATAATAAAAGCCTCCTATTAATAGTTTATTAATAGAAGGCTATTTTATTCGTTTAATGATTTTATTGCATTTATAATAGATAATTTACCATATTCATATGTTAAACTTCCTTGTTGGAATAATACATATGGTTTTTTGAGTGGTCCATCACAAGATAATTCTATTGAAGAACCTTGTGTAAATGATGGAGAAGCCATAATGATTTTATGTTCATATCCTGGCATTGGTGAAGGGTATGGTGTTACATGTGAATCAATTGCTCCTGATGATTGAATTGAGGATGCATATTTGATGATTTCTTCTTCTGTGTTAAAATATATTAATTCTACAATATCTGCTCGTGGTTCGTTATATTTTGGTGAGACTTTATAGTTTAGTTCTTCTAAAACTTTGCTTGTTAGAATAGATATTTTTAATGCATTTGATACTACTGATGGGGCAAAGTATAATCCTAGTAAGAACATTCTATTAGCATTGTCTGAAGACCCTACATGTTTTCCTTCTCCTGGAAGTGTTAGTCTTTCTGCACATAAGTTAACCAAATCTTCTTTTCCAACTATATATGCTCCGTTTGTTGATATTCCAGCACCTAAGTTTTTGATTAGTGAACCAACACATATGTCAGCACCCACTTTACATGGAGTAGTTGTTTCTACAAATTCACAATAACAATTATCTACAAAAACTATTGTGTTTGGACTTGTTTCTTTAATTAATTTAATTACTTTTTCTACTTTGTCTATTGTTAATGAATCTCTTAGGCTATATCCTCTTGATCTTTGAATATGAACTACTTTTATTGACTCTTTTTCTAATGTTTTTTTTATTTTTGAGTAGTTAAAGTCATTGTTTATTAAATCTATTTCTTTGTATTTAACATTATAACTCATTAGTGAACTATTATTAGGCTTGATTCCAATGACTTCATGTAATGTATCATATGGAGTTCCTGAAACGACTAAAAGTGTCTCATTTGGTCTTAAAAGTGCCTGTAATGCAACATTTATAGCATGTGATCCTGATATAAATTGATTTCTTACGATTCCACTTTCTGCATCTAATACTTTTGCAAATATTTGATCTATTTTGTCTCTTCCTTCATCATTGTATCCATATCCATTAGTTCCTTTTAAATCATTTTCACTTATTTTGAATTCATGGAATGCATTTATAACTTTTTTACTATTTTCTAATGTATTTTTATCTATTTGATCAAATATGTCTTTTAATTCTGTTTCACATTTATTGACTAAATCTTCTAGCATTTTCTACCTCCATCTATTTTGATAATACTATCATTTATATAACTTGCTTCATCTGTGCTTAAAAAGTATACTAGTGAAGCTATTTCTTTAGGACTGGCAAATCTTCTTAGTAAAATTTTATCTATTTCTTTTTGTTTGAAACTTTCATCTAAATCTTTATTCATTGGTGTATCTATCCATCCTGGACAAACACAATTAACATTGATATATGGACTATAATGATTAGCTAAATTATGTGTTAAATTAATAACTCCAGCTTTTGATGCATCATAGTCTAAACTGTATTCATAATAAGAATCTATTCCATTAGTAGAAGCTATATTTATTATTTTTCCTTTTTTATTTTCTAACATTAAATTACCAAAAGTTCTACTAACTAAGAATAGAGAAACTAAATTAGTATCTAATGTTTTGATAAAATCTTCTTTTGTTTTTAGATTAAAATCTGTATCTATAGCAATTCCTGCATTATTAACTAAACAATCTAATACACCAAATTCTTTTATTATGATTTGTTTCATTTCTTCTATTTCTGATTCTTTTGTTATATCACATTTTATAGTTATTGCTTTTGTATGATAAGTATTTTCTATATAACTTTTTAATTCTTCTGCTTCTTGTTTACTATTATTATAATTTATTATTACATTGTAATTATTTCTTGCAAATTTTTCGATTATGGCTCTACCTAATCCTATACTAGAACCAGTTACTAATACAACTTTTTTATCCATATTTTTCACCTGCGCATATTATATCACAAATTATATAAAAGTTTTATATTTTTTTATTTTATGTTATTATTAGTATGAGGTAAAGATATGAATGAAGTATACTTAACTGATTTAGTTGTAATACCAGCTAGAGAGGTTTTAAAGAAACAATTTAATGGTGAAAAGTTTATCTATGTATCTGATGTACATAGATTATTAAGTAAGAAAGTTATTGTTAGAAAAGTTGAAAATGGTTTATATGAAGAAATAGTAACTCATAGATTATTTAGTTCTTTACCAGTTGATATGCTTGCTAATTTTGCTGTTAGTAATATTGCTGGTTATGTAATTATTCCTAGTGAGCTTGGAAGTAGACTTGATAATAGTAGTTTTGGATACAAAATAATTAAAGAATATGTAACTAGTCATAGAAGTGTCGAATATAATAAAGAATTAAATGATTTTATTTTGAATGCTAATAACTTTAATAGTAATTATGTAAATAATGGTGAAAAAGAAAAAGAAGAGTGTAAAAAAGCTTCTATGAAGCTATTATCTTTAGAAAATAGGGGTAAATAGATAATTTCTTCTTGTAAATCAATTATTTATTTGCTATAATCTTTAATGTATAAAAAAAGGAGGGCAATAATATGGCAAAGAAAGAAAATAGAGAAGGTATTGCTTTACAATGTACTGCTTGTAAGAATATTAACTATTTAACAAGTAAAAACAAGAAAAATAGTGATGGTAAATTAGAAATTAAGAAATTCTGTCCTAAATGCAATAAAACAACTGATCATAAAGAAAGAAAGGCTGCGTAATAAAATATGTTTAATATAAATGACATTAAAAATGGTATGACAATTAAATATGAAGGTGTTATTTATCAAGTAGTTGATTTTCAACATGTTAAACCTGGTAAAGGAAGTGCTTTTGTAAAAACTAAGCTTAAAAATTTAAAAGCTGGTACTACTCAAGAAATTACATTTAATGCTGGTATTAAGATGGAAAAGGCTGATGTAAGAAAGAATCAATTATCTTATTTATATCAAGCTGGTGATAATTATGTATTTATGGATAATAATTCATATGATCAAATTGAATTACCTGCTAGTTTACTTGTAGATGAAGCTAAATTCTTAAAAGAGGGTATGAATGTTGAATCTATGACAATTGAAGGAGAAGTAATTGGTATAAGCTTACCAGAAAAAGTTTCTTATAAAGTTATTAGTGCTCCTGATGCTGTTAAAGGAAATACTACTAGTAGTGCTCAAAAAGATGTAACTATTGAAACTGGTTATACATTAAAAGCACCTTTATTTATTTCTGAAGGTGAAGAAATAGTAATTACTACAAGAGATGGTAAATACTTTAGTAGAGGCTAATTAAATTAGCTTTTTTTTTGGAAAACTTTGACTTTTTGATTGATTTGTGCTATAATATGCACGAATTAAAGAGGGGGACGTTATGTTAGATTTTTATGAGGAAAAAGGAACTCAAGTAATTGTTCATGACGATAATGCTACTACTAGTAAAAGAACTAATGTAGATAATATTGAAGAAATACTTGAAGTTGAGAATAAAATTGAATATATTAATTCTAGATTAAGAAAGTTTAAAAAACATTTAGATACTCTTGATACTAATAATTATATGGCTAAACTAATTAATATTTTTTCTGTAATATTAGGTATTGGTGTTTTTGGTATCTCTTATTTAATTACTAAAGGCCAAATACCTATACTTTTAACTTTAATTTCTTTAGGAATTGTTACTATTCCTATGAGTGCATATGATACTTGGGCTAAAATAGGTGAATATCATAAAAACTATGATTATTTTAAAGATAGAGTTGATGCTTTAAATATTATGTTAAAACGTGCTTATAGGAGAAAAATGGAATTAGAACAAAGTAAAAGAAAAGTTAATACTGAATCTGATGAATTCCATGAAATTAGAAGTATAGTCGGTGAAACTAGAAAAGAGTTAGAAGAAACTGCTGATTTAGTAACTCTTAAAAGAACTGCTAATTATGCTACTTCTAGTAGTTTTGAAGGTAAACATGTTTCTAAAACACCTTTAGTTGATAGATATAGAGATTCTAAAGTTGTTAGTAAATTTAAAGAACATGGTGTGAGTGATGAAAAAATCGAAGAAGAATTAAAAAGTATGGAAAACGATATTTTAAATAAACCACAACCTATTAAAGTAGATATTTATAAAGGACTTAGTTTTGAAGAATCATGTGCTGCTTTTGAAAGACAAGTCAATGATATACATAGAGAATATGAATTAAATGAAATGTTAGAGAGGGTGAAAAGATAATGAATGATTTTTATTTAAGAAAGAATGGAAAAGCTATTATATTTGATGAAGAGGGTGTAGAAACTTCAAGAGAATATGAAGATGGTATGAGAACAATACTTGAAAGTGAAAATAGAGTAGAAAAGATAGAAAAGAATATAGTTGCTAATAAAAAACAAAATAGAAAAAATAAATTCTTAAGATTAGTTACTATGTGTACTACTGGAGTTTTTAGTGCTGCTGCATTTTATTTCATATATAAATTTATTAATGTTCCAGATACTACTATTTATAATTTACCTTTAGTTGCTTCATCTTTATTAATACCAGTAAGTGCTGGATTAATGGAAATATCTAATAAAAGAGTTAAAGGTGGAAATTATAGCGATACTATTTTAAAAGAAGAGTTAGAACGTGAAAATGTAAGACTTCAAGAATTAAAAGAAAATAAATCTAAAGAAATTGTTGAAGAAAAAGACTATGGTAAAGTTCCTAGAACTGGAATTAAAAGTGTTGATAAAAAGAGTGGTGTGTCTTATCAATTTGGTCAAAGAAAAGACTACTACTATAAAAGATATAAAAATAATACATTAACTAACTATTTAAAGAAAAAAGGCTATGATGAAGAACAAATTAATATGTTATATGAAATGATAGCTAGAGATTTACAATTAGAAGTTGATGATATTAATGAAAAAACACAAGCTAAATCAGAAGAATTAGCTAGAAAATTAGAAATGTAATTGACAAAAAATATAAATAACTTATACTTATTTCATTAAGTGATGAAAAAATAATATTAGTCATGATATTTATATTATAGAAAGTTAGTGGTTGATGGAAACTAATATATATTATGATGAAGTTACATATTTTGGAGCTTAAAGGTGATGCTTTATAATCTTTGAGTTAGATTTTATCTATGAATTAAGGTGGTACCACGATATATAATCGTCCTTATATGTGGTACCTTTTTTATTGGAGGAAAAAGATGAGAAAGTTTGAAAAAATAAGTTTTGAGCAATTTAAGAAAGATGTATGTGATGATAGAGAACTATATGAAAGTATTGTTCTTCCTAAAAGAAGTACTAAATTAAGTGCTGCTTATGACATTAGAAGTGCTAATGATGGAATTATTCATCCAGGTGAAACATGTGTATTTAGTACAGGACTTAAAGTTGCTATGAATGATGATGAAGTGTTTAATCTATATAGTAGAAGTTCTCTTGGATATAAATATGATGTTTGTTTAGTAAATAGTGTTGGCGTTATTGATGCTGACTATTATAACAATGAAGATAATGAAGGACATTTTAAACTTAAACTTATTAATCATGGAAGTAAAGATTTTGAAGTTAAGTTTGGAGACAGAATAGCTCAAGGTATATTTATGAAGTATTTAACTGTTGATGATGAAGAAGAAATAAAAAATAAAAGAAAAGGTGGAATTGGTTCTACTAATAAGAAGGAAGGTAATTAATATGACATTTTTTGAAGAATTAGAGTGGAGAGGCGTAGTTAAAGATATAAGTAGTCCAGATTTGAAAGACAAATTAAATAATGAAAAATTAACATTTTATTTAGGAACAGATCCTACTGCAGATAGTTTACATATTGGACATTATGCATCTTTTGTTACTGCTAAAAGACTTGCTATGCATGGACATAAACCAATTATATTAGTAGGTGGAGCAACAGGTTTAATTGGAGATCCTAGACCTACTGCTGAAAGAGAAATAATATCTAAAGAAAAAGTTGTTGAAAATATTAAAGGTTTAACTAAACAAGTAACTAAATTATTAGATGGTAAAGCTAAAGTGGTTAATAATTATGATTGGACTAAAGATGTAACATTCTTAGACTTTTTAAGAGATATTGGAAAGTATATTAATGTTAACTATATGCTAAATAAAGATATTATATCTAGAAGACTTGATACTGGTATTACTTATGCTGAATTTAGTTACACATTACTTCAAGGATTTGATTTCTTACATCTATTTAATAATGAAAATTGTGTATTACAAGCAGCCGGAAGTGATCAATGGGGTAATATTACTACTGGAATAGAGTTAATTCGTAAAATTGAAGAAAAAGAAGCTTATGGATTTACAATGCCATTAATACTTGATAGTACTGGTAAAAAGTTTGGTAAAAGTGAAGGAAATGCTTTATGGCTTGATAAAGAAAAAACTAGTCCATATAAAATTTATCAATACTTAATTAATTCAGAAGATTCTAAAGTAGTAGAATACTTAAAAGTATTTACATTCTTATCTCGTGAAGAAATAGAAAGTTTAGAAAAAGATACTTTAGAACATCCCGAATTAAGAAAAGCACAAAAAGCTTTAGCATATGAAGTAGTTAAAGATTTACATGGAGTAGAAGAAGCTGAAATAGCTAGAAAAACTAGTGAAGAAGTATTCTCTAAAGGATATAGTGAAGAAGGTATGCCTAGTGAAGATATTAAATTAGAAGATAATACTAATATATTAGATTTACTAGTATTAAGCAAAATTGCTCCTTCTAAGAGTGAAGCTAGAAGATTAGTTCAAGGAAATGGAATTAGCATTAACGGTGAGAAAGTAAGTGATGTTAATATGATTATTGATGAAAAGTTATTTAAAGATAATTCATTAGTAATTAGTAAAGGTAAAAAGACTCATATAAAAGTTAACTTAGTAAAATAAGTTAACTTTTTCTTTTATAAAGATGAGTGTTGTTATATAATTATAATAAGGATGTGATAATATGATTACGAGGTGTTCTAAAGATAGACCATGGTATATTAACTTATTATTCTGTTTTATATGTTTAGTTGGAATAGTAGTTTTACCTACAGTACTTTCTTTGATGTATAGTGAATTTATTAAGTCAGAAGTAATATGTACATTTTTATCTGAAGTTAGTTTTGTTTTTATATTAGTAGTGATGTATTATAAAGATTTAATAAATGAAGCTAAGACGTTTAAAAAGAATTTTAAGAAGTCTATGAAGAGTTCATTTAAGTATTATGTGATGGGAATAATGAGTATGATATTTTTTAATTTACTTATCACTATGGTTCTTAAAAATGATATTTCTACTAATGAAAGTCAAGTAAGAGAGATGTTATTTAATAATACTATATTTGCTTTAATTAATATATCTTTATATGCTCCAATAAGTGAAGAAATTATATTTAGAAAAAGTATTCAACCATTAATAAGTAATAAATGGTTATATGCGTTAGTATGTGGAGTTTTATTTGGAGGAGCTCATATATTAACTAATGTATTTGGTGGATCTTTTGTAATTAGTGATTTAATTTATATATTACCTTATGGTTCTTTAGGAGTTGCTTTTGCATTAATGGATTATGAAAATAAAAGTGTGTTTAATTCTATGACAATCCATTGTTTGCATAATACTATGACTGCTTTATTATTACTTTCTATGTTTTATTTAGGTGTTGCATAATGAGTGAGATAGAGAAAGATAATGAAGAATTAGAGGAAAAAGAAGGTCATAAGAAAAAACATCATTTTTTGAACTTTTTAATATTTATAGTTGTTTTATTAGTTGGATGTGTTTTCTATTCTAAATACGTTGGTATTAAAGGATTAATAGTAAAAGAATATAGAGTAGAGAGTAGTATATTAACTAAGAATTTTAGTGGTATTAAAATAGTTCATTTTAGTGATTTGTTATATAAATCTACTGTTAATAGTGAGGATATTAAAAGCCTTGTAAATAAAATTAATGAGTTAAGACCTGATATAGTAGTTTTTACTGGTGATTTAGTTATTAAAGGTGCTAAGATTAGTTCTAAAGACAAAGAAATGTTAATTAATGAATTATCTTCAATTAAAGCTAGTATTGGGAAGTATGCTATTAATGGTGATAATGATTATTTTTATAGTGATTATAATGAAGTTATGAATAGAAGTGACTTTAAAGTATTAAATAATCAATATGAAGAAATATTTTATAAAACTAATGAATCTTTATATATAGTTGGATTACCTTGTTCATTTAAAGATAAAATAAATTTAGATGAGGCTTTTAAGTTCTATAGTGATGAAAATAGACATTATATAATCGTATTAGCTCATGATGGTAAAACTCTTAAGTATTTAGATGAAAGTACATATGAAGTTGATTTAGTATTACTTGGACATTCTTTGAATGGTAGTGTTGTTATACCTTTTTATGGAGGATTATTTGTAGATGAAAATTCATATAAATATTATGGTGAGCATTATGAAAAAGGAATAACTAATATATATGTTTCTAGCGGTCTTGGAACATTAAAATATAAATATAGATTTATGAATAAACCATCTTTTAATTTATATCGTTTAAAAGCACAATCGTAGTTGTGCTTTTTTCATAAGATAAGTTAGAGGTGAATAGTTATGTATGGAAAGTTTAAATATACAAAAAATAATAGATTCGGTTTTGCAGCTCCATTTTTATTAGGTGCTTTAACTGGTGGAGTAGCAGTGGATTATTTTAGTCCTTATAGACCAAGACCAGTTTATTATAATAATCCTTATGGATATTATCCTTATTATTGATAATATAAGAATATAATGATATAATATGCTCTTGTTATGGGGTGTATTATGGAATATGTAAATAAAGATTTATGTAAAAAATGTGGTGGATATTGTTGTAAGAAATCAGGTTGTGACTATGGTGTAGATAATTTTGATATTGTTACACTAAATAAAGTGCTTGAAGTATTAAATAGTGGTAAAGCTTCTATTGTAGCTGCATTATTTTTTAAAACTAATTCTTCTGGTGCAGAATATATATCACCATTTTTATATTTAAGAGCTAGAAATATCAATAGAGATAAAGTTGATTTATTATCTATGAAAACTACATGTTCACTACTTAAGAGTGATGGATGCTCTCTTACTTTAGAAGAAAGACCTAAAGGTGGAGTGAATTTAATACCTGATAGTATTGAATGTTACCCATTAGAAGATCCATTTAAAATAGTTGATGAATGGAAGAAATATCAACATATATTAGCTAAAGCAGTAATGAAACTTACTGGTAAAAGTGTTAATGAAAAACTATCTGAGGATATAGAAAATTTGGTATATGATGTTCAAATACAACATTTTGATCATGTAGCAGTAAGAGAAAGAATAGAGATTCTATCTCTTATAAAAGAACTTGTTAGAGTTTGTCCAGAAGAATGTAGTAGAGGACTACAAAGAGCTAAAAAAGATAAATTAGTTATAACAAAAAGATGATTTTTAAAATCATCTTTTATTTTAAGTCTGCCATATACTTTTTTAATTGTTTTGAGTTTGGACCTAATATAATTTTTAATTCATTATCTATTTCTACGATTCCTTTAGCACCTAATTTTTGTATTCCTTCTTTATTAACTAATGAAGTATCTTTAAGTGTTACTTTTAATCGAGAAAGGTTTATTTGTGAATCAATTATATTATCTTTGCCACCTAAGTATTGAATTAATTTATTAATTTCAATAGCAAAGTCTTTTCTGCTCATCTTAATTACAATTAAAGATATTATAATTAAGATTGCAATAATAATTAAATATTGTTCCCAATTCATTGTATAGCTGCCTCCTCAACATTATTTATAGCTAACATTTTATTATATAATCTTGTAGTTAAATCATTTTCATTATTTAAAGTATTTGTATTATCATGATCAATGATTTTACCATTATTTATGAATAATACTTCTGGCATATATATTATTTTATTATTTAAATCATCTACGCTTAAGTAATCATTTAATAAACTAACTAATTTTTGATACTTAATACTATTAGAATTTCTATCACTTTTAATATTACAATAAATTATTTGATCTAAATTAGCTTCTTTACTAGCTTTATCTAAAGATTCAGCGTATTGTTGACATGAATCTGATTCTGGAGAACATAAGAATATAACACCAGATCCAGATTGAATTGTCTTAATAACATCATCAATATTTTTATATTTAAATATATTATTTTTTTCTACTAAAGTATATTCACTATTTATATTTTTATATTCAATTTTAATATTTTCTTTTTCTTCAGTAAATTTGTCATATATTAGTAGTGCTCCAACTACGGCTATTATTACTACTAGTATAATTTTTATTTTTTCCATCTTATCACTTCCTAAAGTATTTTACCATAAAATTATAAAATAGTAAATTTACTTATATAATTGTTCCATGATAGATTCATTTTTATGTTTTAAATAGTAAGTTGTATCAAACATATTACTTAGAATTTCTTTTATTGTTTTTAGTTTTCTTTTTTGAAGTTTAATTTTTATTGATGCTGGATTTTGTCTTGTTAGAGTATTCTTTTTCATATAATCAAATAATGTGAATAGACTAGCCACTGTTATTATCATACTAAGCATGAATATTATTAATTTAGTATTTGATATTAATAATACTAGTGTGTGATTGTTTATGTTGAATTTAGTTAATGCTATAAGTGTAAAACTTAATATTACACATACATCTAATATGATTGTTTTAATTTTTCCAGTTTTACTAGATTGAACATTACCACCATATCTATAAGTAGAGTAGCTTGTATAAAATATAGCTATTTCTAGAATTAGTGGAATAAACATTGATTCATATTGAATACCTAATAAAATAAAAGCAATTGAGTTTAATAGTTTATCACTGATGGCATCTATCATACTTCCAAAGAATGTAGAACAGTGTAGTGTTCTTGCAAGAAATCCATCAATTGCATCAGTTGCAAAAAGTATTAGAGTTATTAAAGCACAATTTCCAGCACCTTTAAAACAATAAATGAATGGAAGTGCAATTGCTCCAATTAATCTAGTTAAAGTTATTAAATTAACAAATACTATTTCAACATTTTTAATTAAACTATTCTTCATGTATATTATTTTATGAAATATAAGTAAATTTGTCAATAATGTGGCTTTTTATCATAAAATATGGTATAATCTGTGTTACATGGGGCTGCATTGATTCGACAGAATTATATTTGGATAGAATGCAAGTAGTAGGCATACTTAAAATGCAAAAATCAAAATAACTGGAAACGATTATAGTTTCTCTCCAGCTTTTGCTTAATTTAGTATAAAGTGGAGCATCCTCTTAAACTTTTGTTCACGAGTTTAAAGTAGGGTGTCATAAAGTGAACTATATTATAAATATGTTTGTGATTTATAATGAATGTTTAGCAAACTTTGAATAATAAGAGAAGTTGGCAATCTACATTATTATTTGAGTATAAAAACCAACTAAACTTGTAGAAATTCTATTGGAATGAATTTTGGACAGGAGTTCGTTACTCCTCAGCTCCACCAATATTGTTAATTTAGCCTTAAATTTAGGCTTTTTATTTGTAAATTATTACATCAAACACACTACGAAACACACTTTTATAAATTATCTAATACTTGGATTATACTTTCAAGTTCACTTTTATACATATGAGTATAAGTATTCAATGTTATTGATATATTACTATGGCCTAGATATTTAGATACTAAAGCTATACTTGCTCCTTTATTAATCAAAAGTGATGCACAGCTATGTCTAAAATCGTGAATCCTTATTTGCTTAACATTCGCAAGTTTACATGCTTTATTTTTGTTAACTTGAATTGTAGTTTCTCTAAATGGTAAACTATTCCCAAACACAAACCAGTTATTATTAAAATCTGTGTACTTTTTAGCATTGCTATACAATGTTTTTAAAGATTCTAAGACATTATTAGGAATAGGCAGTACTCTACAACTACTTTTGGTTTTAGGACTTGTAATTGTATATGTTTCGCCTTTTAATTTTGTTGTTAAAGTTTTATTTATATTTATAGTTTTATTTTTAATATCAATATCTTTCCAACTAAGAGCAGTGCATTCACCTTGTCTTAAACCTAAAAAATACAACACTTGATAAAAGACCTTATAGTCAAATTTTTCAACTTTATCAATGAATTTAAGATATTCTTCGTATGTGAAATATAACATTTCTTTTTTAACTTTATCAGTTTCTTTAAAAGCTTCAAAATATTTCAAAATTTCCATGCTGGTAGAATAATATTTGTTAGAATATCTTATTAGAGATGCTAATAGACCTTGTATTTTGTTTTTATAAACTACAGAAAGATGGCTATTATCCATTTCTTTTTTAAAAAATTGATAATGTTTTATATTAAAATCATTTATCTTTATTTTTCCTAATGATTTTATGTATTTATTATATTGAACTACTATTTTATTAAGAGTTTGTCTTTTAATCTTATCAGATTTCCAAAGATAGTATTCTTTCCAAATTTGATCTATTGTTAATATTGATGTAGATATATTCTTTTGCATAACTTGTAATTTGTACATCGTTTCTTCATTTGTTGCATCTCTTAAAGTTTTATATTTTTGAGATGTATAATCATGAGTAACACCTAATATATCTTTGTATTTAATTCTAAAAAAGTATTGTCTTCCGTCTTTAGTAGCAATTTTACTTTTATAAACTGCCATTTTCATCATTCCTTTCTTGATTTTTATGTTTAATTTTAGTATAATTTTTCATAGAAAAACATTTAAAAAACTCAATTCTATTAGCGTGGATATTGATATTTAAAGTTTTTCTATATTATAGTACCTGTTGGCGCAGGTGCTTTTTTTATTTATTCATGGCATCAGCTATTTTTTTTGCTTGCATATTCATTTTATTTTCTTCGTATGCTTCGATTTGATTATTTAGAATTGATTTAAATTCATTAGGTTTAGTTATGTAACTAAATTCAAATGTTGTAGATGATGTCGTTATTATAATAGTTCCATAATTGAACAATTTTCCAAATAATCCTTGCTTAATTTGAACACTATTTATCTTATTTAATGGACTATCAAGCTCATTAGTGTTAATTAAACCAATTTTTCCTTTTATTCTACGATTTGTTATTTCTAATTTAGTTGTAAAATAATTGATCAAATCTCTTGGAAACCAAATAAAGCCGATTAAAATGCAACAAGCAAATAAATCTATAAATAACTTATAAAATAATGCTGCAACTGAAAGTTTTGCTTTTTTTATTGTTTCTTCCATATTTTTATACTCCTTTCTAAACTTTTATTTCAAAAATACCTGTACTAGCATATTTTTAATCGAAATTATTATTTAATTTTTCTTTGATGAACCTAATATATTTATCAGCTTCATCTTCAAAACCATTTCTGTTAAATTCCAACATTGTTTTATCCTGGTCTAAATGTGAAAGTTCAATATGTGCAAGTTCGTGTAGTATTGATTTTCTTTTTTTATAATAGGATAGGTTAGAATTAATAATTATATTGTAAATACCTCTATGGTTGAAAACGAACCCATTTATACCTTTACTCAAACTAACATAAGTAATGTTAGCATTGTAATAATTTAATAACTCTTGTTGAGT
>USNG01000010.1 GCA_900556025.1 uncultured Mycoplasmatota bacterium | reverse complement strand
CTCCCCTATTTAAAAATATAATAGAAAAACTTAAAAATAATAAAAAGATTAATAAAGTTATTAATTTATTAGAACCAATATATTTAGTATTATTACTATTTATAGTAACAGTATATTTAATAGATAACTCATATAATCCATTTTTATATTTTAGATTTTAAGGAGAAATTATGACAAATGATTTTAAAGATAAATTAATATCTATACTATTTGCATTTATTCTAATAATTATAATGATATTAAATATAATAAAAAAAGACGATAAAATTTCTTATACAGAAAGAAGACAATTAGAACAATTTCCAAAAATAACATTTAAAAGTATATTTGATAAAACATTAGCAGATAAATTAGATAAATATACAACTGATCAATTTATAGGAAGAGATAATCTTAGAAAAACAAAAGTTAATATAGAAATGATTACTAAAAATAATTATAACAATTTATATATTTATAATGATTATATTATAAAGGAATTATATCCTTTAGATGAGAAATCAGTTATAAATATGACTAATAAAATTAATTATATTAAAAATAATTACTTAAGTAATAAAAATATATATTATTCTATTATTCCTGATAAAAACTATTTTATTAATAAAGATAATTTAAAACTTGATTATAATAATCTCAAAGATATAATGAATAAAGAATTAATTGATATTAATTATATTGATTTATTTGATACATTAAAATTAGATGATTATTATAAAACTGATACTCATTGGAAACAAGAGTCTCTTAATGATGTTGTAAATAAATTATCTATTTCTATGAATTTTAATGTTAATGATAATTATATTGTTAAAGAAGCTAGTTCATGTTTTAAGGGCGTTTATAGTGGTCAAATATTAATTAGTGATGTATGTGATAAAATAAATATATTAGAAAATAGTGATATATTAAATAGTACTTTATATAATTATGAAACTAATAAATTTGAAAATATTTATGACATGAGTAAAGTCAATAATAGTGATGCTTATGAGATATATTTATCAGGTTCTGCTTCATTATTAACAATAATTAATAACAATAATAATTCAAATAAGAATTTAATAGTATTTAGAGATTCTTATGGTAGTAGTCTTATTCCTCTTTTAATAAGTGGATATAATAAAATAACAGTTGTTGATACTAGATATATTAATCCTAAACTATTAAATAATTATATAGATTTTAATGATTATCAAGATGCATTATTTATATATAACACAATGTTAATTAATGAGAGTTATTCTCTAAAATAAAAAAGAGGTTTACCCTCTTTTAGTTTGTAATGATGTTTGAACTACCAAGTAATATTGAATAAACTTTAGTAGTTATTTCCATTTGTTCTTCTTCTGTTAAACTATTTACATTAATGGCATTAGTAGTATCAAAGTTTTCTAATTTTTCATCTAATTTAATTGTTGTTACTAAGTCATAAGTTAAGTTCATAGAAGATATATTACTTTTAACAGACATATTATATTTATATTCTTTATCTGATACTTTCTTTGTTTTAGCATTAATAGTTATTTCTTGTTCATTTTCACTAAATATAATTGTATAATCTTCATCTTTAGAATTATATTGAATATCTATTTTAGTTTTATCACTTCCTGATGATTCTTCAAATGTCATATAATAAATTCCATCTTCTTGTTTAATTATAATTGTATCATCATTATCAATTTGTATTTCTGCATAAACAAATTCTTTAGATAATATAGAATAATTAATAATCATTTTTACTTTCTTATCTTCAGTATTTTCTTTTATACTATCTTTTACATTTGTTAATAGTTCTTTTACATCACTAGTAGTAACTTTAGAATTTGTATCTTCATTTACTATTACACTTATTGCTTCTAAAGACTTTTCATCTTTAATTAGATCATCTAATATTTTACTTAAAACTGTCTTTAATTCTTCACTAGTCATTTCATTAGTTATTTTCATAGTTAATACTTTTTTATTAACTATTTTTTTATTTTCAATATTCTTTTTTAATTTATCGCTTTCATAATTATCTTTATATGAATTAACTATTTTATTACTTAGATAAGAAATACTATCAGTAATATTAGTCAAATCTTTAGTTAATTGTGAATAATTAATATTATTGTCCGGATTAATTTCATTTATTGTTTCATTTATATCAGTAAATATTGTTTTATCAAATATATCTTTAGAATTAAAATATAATTTATTTGTTTTATCAATAAATAAGTTAAAATCTAATAATTTTGAATTAGAATCTTTTAATTCTCCAGTTAAATATGTATTATTTTCTTTTTTATCATAACCTACATTTCCATTTAAGTTAAGTGATATTTTATTACTATTTTGTTCTAATGTAATAGTTGTAGTATAGTCACCTAATAAAGTGTTATAGTCTTTACCAAATATACTAACTGAATTATCAAAGAATGTGCTTGCGAATATAGATATATTTTCTAATGTTTTACTAAAATAGCTTTGTGGAGTTAAATATAAAAAGTATACGCCGAATAATGAAGCTATTATTACTACAAATATTATTGCTAATGTGATTAATGTTTTTTTAGTTTTCTTTTCTCTTAGATCACTAAATTCAGATAATTCATTAGTATGAGTTTCACCATTAGGTTCACTTGTACTTAGTGGCGACACTTCTTCTTGAGGTTCTATTACTTCTGGAGTTGAAGCTGTATTTTCTGTACTTTCAATTTTAGGTTCTGTATTAATAACAGGTTCTACAGATGTAACTGATGTTTGCATAGATGGTACTTGTTCTGTACTTGGTATACTCACCACTGTTTCACTTACTTCAGTTACTTCATTTTCCGTTGAAGGAACGTTTGTATTCTCTGCATTTGGAATGCTTACATTCTCTACACTTGGAACACTTACACTTTCTACATTAGGTTCAATATTTGGTGTAGAAACATTATTTTCAGTACCTAAATTATTATTTTCATTATTTACTTCATTCATATTAACACCTACTATCTTAATAATAAACTAATTATAACAAACCAATAAAAAAAACTCAATATTGAGTTTATTTATGTAAGCTTATTACAGCAGCAGGTTCAGTAGTCATACCTGCATCTAATAATGAATTTAAATATGCTATTTTTTCCTCTATAGATCTGATTTTTTCGATAGTAGCATCATCATAAAATTCACCTTTAACCTTACTAGCTAAAATAATTTGATTCTTAACAGATTTAAGAAAACTAATTTTATTTTTTATTGTCATAATACTTTCCCCCTTTACAAGTCTATGTATTATAACACATTATATGAAATTGGTCAAATTAATTAACAAAATTCCTATACATAATATAAATAACTAAAGCAAGAATTAAAAATATAACACCCAAGATTAATATAGCCATTAATGATTCTTTTCCATGATCAATTTTACTTTCTATTCTACTTGGAGTATCTTTATTACTACTTTCATAAGAAACTAAATGTTCCCTTTTATGAGTTCTTTTAAATTCTTCATCTTTATTTATCATTTCAGAAATTAATTTTTTAAGTTTTTCATATTTTTCTTTTAAATTATTCATTTAATCCTCTTAATAATTTATTAATATCACTATTTATCAAAAACACTTCATTTTCTTCAAAAGATTTTAAATCTATATTTTCTAATTTATTTATAACTATATCTTTTAATTCGGGAATATGAAATAAAAGAAGATTTGTTTTTTGAATACAATGTCTTAAAATAATTTGATCTTTTATATCAAATACAGTTAATATTTGATTAATATTTTCATTTATTTTATGTTTTTTATCCCATTTAGCTAAATCACATATAAGAAGGTATCCTCTTAATTTAATTAAATTATTTTTATCATTTAGCATAGGTAGTATTTGATCAAAATAATCATATAATAGTATACATTCTGATGTAACATTTTCTAATTCTTCTAATGATTTATTTGCTTCATTTTCATCATTACTATAAAGTTTTTTAAGTCTTTCTTCCATTATTTCTCTATTATGCTTTCAAAGTCTTTTAATATTTGACTTGCAAGTTCTCCTTCTCTTAGTATTTTAATCTTACCATTTTCTATTTTTATTAGTGTTGATGCTGTAGTACTTAATTCTCCTGCATCATATATATATGAAACACTATCTCTCATTTCATCCTCTAATAATGATATTTTAGTTATAACATCTTTACTATGTATATTAGCACTAGTAGAAAGTAATGGTTTATTATATTTATTCATTATATCTAAAAGTAATTTATTATCAGGCATTCTTACTCCTACATATGGAGATGAAGCTGTTAATTCATCACTTAATAAATCATTTTTTTCGAATAAAACAGTTAGTTTATTAGGCCAATATTTATTTATAACTTCTAATTCTAAATCACTTATATTTTTAGTGTATTTTTTTAACATATCAATGCTAGAAACTAAAATTAATAAAGGTTGTGATTTTTCTCTTTTTTTAATATCATTTGCAAGTTTAATAGCTTTTAAACTAGTTGCGTCACCAGTTAAACCATAAACAGTATCTGTTGGTAATATTGCTATTTCACCTTTAGACAAAACATCTATTATTTTATTTATTTCTTCATTCATATTTATACACCCTACTAGATTATAACAAAAGATATAGATATTTTCTACATCTTTCTTCTAAGAGATAATTCTTCTTTTAACCTTTCAGAATTTATTGTACCTGTTAAATTAATATTATTTAAAGTACTTATATAGTCTTCTATTAAATCATTTCCTTTGATGCCTAAATCTTTTGGAGAACCAATTAATACTTCTTTTGAATCTATATCTAATATCTTTTTAGTTGATTCTGGTCCGACTAACCAACCATATCCATTTTCACTCCATGCTTCTTGAAAATCCATTGTTTCTTGAACTCTAAATAATAGTCTTCTTAGAAATTCTTCATTAAACATTTTACAAAAATCATTCATGTTAGTTTTTTCTGTTGGTTTTTTAATATTAATTAATATTTTCATTACCTCACTATAACAATAAGATAATGCAAAACAATTTAATTCAACATGATAGTTTGCTCTTTCTAAATAATCAACTAGGCTTGCGATTATTATGGCTCTATTATCTATTTGATTTGTTGTTGTTTTAGAACCATAGTTTAAACTAATAAATAGTTTTATATAATTAGGAGATTTCACTCTTTCTTCTATTTCATAACAATTTGGATCTCCTTGGCAAAATGCAGGTATGTTTATTGTTCCTCCAGATACACTTCTTTCTAAAATATATTTACTTGCGACTCTTCTATTTACTATAGGTAGTTTTTCTTTCAATCTTAATAATGACTCTTCACTAAAATCTTTTGATTTTAAATTTTCTAATGCTTCTTCATAACTAATATTTCCATCAAAATAAATACTTGATAAATAGTCTTCATTAAAAGCTTTTGTATTAATTTTCGGATTACTTTTTAAATAATCATATAAGTCATATAGACCATTAAATCTAGCAGTATAAAGAGTTATATTATCTCCATCTATATTTATAGTTTTAGGTTCTAATATATTCTTACTCATAAATACACCTAATCATTATATTTTCCATCAATATTACATCTATATATTAAACATTTAGCAAGTTCTTTTTCATCTGCATATTTAATATTTTTTATACAAATTGATGGATTTTGTTCTACTGAAGTAATTCCATAATGTTGAATCATATAATCTCTAATTGATTTTAAATATCTAGAGTTTTTAACTTGTGTAAATTTGTCTCTCATTATAGTATCTATAGTTTTACTATTATGATTTATATATTTTACTATATCTGCTGCATCAGAAGTGGTTATAATTCCTTCTGCTATTGGGATATTTAATTCACTTGCATAACTATCGCATGCTTTTCTAAATTCTACAAAGAATTTATACCATTCAGGATATTCACTCATTATTTTTTCTTCTATTTTATTATCATAATCTATTCTTTTTGATGTCATTCTTTGTCTTACCGATTCATCTGATTTATCACGAGATGAGAATAGCATATTTTCTCCAGAAAGATTTGTATTACCAGCACTTATTAACCTAAAGTTAACATTTACTGGTACTCTCATATCAGGAGTAAATGTTGCAAACACTCCTTTTTCTGGATTAGATACTGCTTCTCTTAATTTAGAATAATAATTATTTAATATAACTTGATTATTAGCATTACCATTATCAAATTCATCTAATCCTAGAAGACGACCATATACTAATGCTGCAAATGTATGTGTTGCTCTATATCTACCTAAAGTATCATAATATCCTATAATACTAGCTTTATCAGTAATTTTACCATTATCTTCAAATTCTAATCCTAGAAGTTCTGCTACTTGACTCATTAATTTTGTTTTACCACAACCAGATGGTCCCCATAGATTAACGTAGTCATTTTCCATAACTGAAACTAGTATTTCATCTATCATTTTGTGATAATATTCACCTTCGCTAATTCTTTTTTCTTTTTCTTCCATTACTTTTTTAAATCTTTCTTCAAATGGAATTCTTTCATCAAATGCAGGAATTGGTTCTTTTCTTATTTCTAATGGATTTGGTACAACTATTTCTTGTGAAGCTGGAAGAATATATCTATGATTTAACACAGTTGTTCCACTAGTTACTTCATTACTACTATAAACTCCTAAAGCACCATTAATTTTTGCTTCAGTAGTTGCGTCTTTCATTAATTCTTTTAAATTTGGATTTTCTGCTAATAAATGTCTTAATTCTTCTACACTGTCTTCAGAAGCTTTTCTGATTCTTAATAATTCAGTATTAGCTGAAACTGATATTCCTTGAGCCATAACTCTAATATCTTTAATCTTCTTAGTTGCTTCTTCTAATATTTCATTAAATACTTGATCACTATTTATTTTCATAGTATTTTCTAATTCTAATAAATATTCATCTAATGAAGATATAATATCTCTAGTAGCTTCATCTATTTCTCTTCTTAAATCATTTGTTGCTTCTTTACTACATTCATTTATTTCTTTTTTACTATTTTCAGTTAATTCTTTTATAGTAGTAGAAAATTCATTTATTCTTGATTGAATATTTTCTGCTTTTTTATGAATTGCTCTATATTCTTCTAAAGCACCACTTATAAGAGATAATTGTTTTTCATCTACAGGATATTTTCCACATTCTTTTGCTGATTCTTCTAGTTTCTTTTTAGTATATTCTTCTATACTATTTGTCAATGTTTTAAGACCATTAATATATGAAATAGTATAATATTCTAACTTAGTTTCATTTTTACTATTCTCTGCGACAGATTTTATAAAACCTATTATTTCACTTTTATATGGTTTATTTTCTTCACTATTAATTAAATACATTATTCTATGATAGATTGGTAAACTTGGAAATAAACAATAAAGTTCTAAATCAAAATTACCTTCACTATTTATAATCATATTTTTAATAGCATCATAATTAGATGTTTCTTTACCTAGTGGTAACATAAATTTAATTAATTTAATAGTATCAATAAATTTATTAGTTATACTATCTTTTTCTACACCCATTCTATTATTAGCAAAATTTAATATAACTGATTTAAGAAAATTAAATTCAATAAAATCATTTAATCTATTACCTTCTTTAACATCAGTTAAATATTTTATTAAAAATTCTGCATCATCAAAAAATATATAACTTGAAGATTCAATAATTTTTACTAATTTTTTATATTCACTTTCACTCATTTTTTATCCCCCTAACTAAAGATAAAATCTTATCTCTTTTTAACAAATCATAATCTTTTAATACAATATTATCATCTATTTCAATAGTTCTTTCTTTAGATAACTCTTCTATACTCCTAGAAGAAGCTATATGATAGAAATAATTATCACTTAACATTTCTGAATAAAAACCACTTTCATTATCTTTGTGACTAAATGATGTCTCTATTAAATAAATATTGTCATTCAAGTATAATTTTATACATATCGTACTTTTACCCATTTCATCTAACGTAATACTTTCTTCATTTATATAACTATCATTTTTAGTTCTTATTAGTCTTTTTGAATATTCTTCTTTTTTTATAAAATTATCACTAGATGAACCAAAATACATTGTATGAGTTTCAACTACTCTTTGTGAATCAGATAATTTTTCTACATTATTATCTATTCCATAATAAGCATTCCATGGAAGAACATACCATTTTAAGTTATTAGTACTATCTAAAGATGTTAGATTTTGATATGGAACAGTAGTTTCTTCTAACTCATCATTTTTATAATAAATCGTTTTATTATCTTTTATTACTTCTAAAATACATTTAACATTATTAAGTGTTGCTAAATATGTATATTTAAATTCTACATTAGATAAATCTATATTACCACTAACGGTTATTCTATCATTATCAAATTTTATTTTTACTTTTATAGTTTTTAAATTATCAAATATACCAGATATTTCAAAATCATATTCATTTTCATTTATTTCATCAAAAGACATACCAATATATTTTTCTAAACCATCTATTTGAGCATTTAAAGTATAATTATCTTTATATCCACTAATATTAGCATCAAATGTTGATTTAACTATAAATGACGTTAAAAAGTCTTCTAAATGATATATAAGCATTGGTAATAGTGATTTAACTTCATCAATTTGATAAATTAAACTTTTATTATAAGCATGTTTATCTTTATAGAAACTATATAAACTATTTATATCAGTTAGAATACCACTTTCTAATACTTTTTCTGTTTTAGAATCAATATCTATTTTATTTCTAATTCTAAATGGATCTGTTAGACTATCATCAACAATAGAATTCTTTTCTAAATTATAAACATCAATAACTTTTTTAACAAAAGAATAAAAATATTTATCAGTAGAAGATAATATCATATGTTTTCCACCATCATATGTTATTTGTAATATTGGTATTAATCCTTTTGATAGTAAATGTTCTGTATATCTAATACTTTCTAAATTTCTGATATTTTGAATATTAATTAGTTCACTATCCATGCCTTTCTTCATATTAAAACCCTCTTTAAATTAAGGTTTATTTTATCAAATAATGTTTACTTAGTCAAATTAAAAGAGCCTTTGAAAGACTCTTATAGGATATTATTTTGGGTCATCTTCTTTTTTTCCTAATAAATTTACTATTTGATTAACATGATAACTTTCTAAACCATTATTAAAGAAATTAGTTTTTACTAAATGATCCATAAGTTCATTATAATCGCCAAATATTTCATCATCTAAAATAACATACTTTTTAACTTCAGGATGTTCTTTTAAATAAGTTCTTATTTCTTCTCCACGTCTATTTTCCATATTAGGAGTAGAACCTATAACAGGTATTCCATATCTTAATAATTCTCTTACTATTAATGGGAAAATTCTAAGGCTTTTCCAAGAAGAAGTTATTACTACTTGAGCACCTGTCATATAAGCTATTTCACTTACTAAATCAGCTTTATCTTTATCTACATCTAACATTTGAAGTTTTAGAAGATTTTCATCTTTTGAATAATCTAAATTTCTAAAATATTCTCTATCTTTATCTGTTATTTTATCGAAGAATTGTTCACTGTTTAATACTCCATCTATGTCTAAAAATATTATCTTCATTGTGCTCACCTATTTTAAGTATAACATATTTTATTTAATTAACAATTTATTAACAAAATTATTTACATATTATATCCATTAAATTTCTTTTCTAATAGTTTAATTGACTTTGATTTGTCTTTTAGAATGCCTGAGATTGACAAGTCATTATGTATATTATAAATTACTTCTGATAATAATCTTGAGCAATCACAAATGTGTAACCATTCTTTTTTATATTCTTCTGGTATATATGAAAGATTTGTTGTATAAACTCCATCTATTTTTCCTTCTTGATAATATCTATCAAACATATCTATTCCTTTTGTAAATAAAACGTATGTTGTGATGATATAAATATGTTCTATACCACGTTTTTTTAATTCATCTACTACATCTAACATGCTTCCACCACTTGAAATCATATCATCTGTTACAATAGCTGTTTTACCTGTTAAATCACCATTTCCACAATAATCATGAGATATTACTGGATATTTACCATCTACAAAATTATTAAAGTCTCTTTGTTTTATAAAACTTCCTGCTTCTTTATTTATAAATCTTGAATTAAATGAATTTAAATATACATTTCTTCTTCCAGTAGCTCCATTATCTGGTGCTACAAAAACTAGATTTCTTAATCTTTCTGGTTCTAAATCATTTATAAATTGTTCTAGTATTGTATTTGTTGCATAAACATTATCAAATTCCATATGATTAACAGCATGTTCTACACCTTCATCATGAGCATCAAATGTAATAAAACTTTTAATTCTACTTAAATTATCAAGTTCTCTTAATGAAGCTCCACAAGATAAATTTTCTCTTGTATTTCTCCTATGTTGTCTTCCTGAATATAATAGTGGCATTATAATATTTATTTTTTCTGCATGACAATTACAAGCACCAATACCATCTTTTAATTGAGTCATTAAATCACTTGGACTAGTATGATTAATAAAACCATGCATTTTATATTCTATTGAATAATTACCTATATCAGTTAGAAAAAACAAATCTTTTCCTCTTACTGTTTCATCTATTTCTACTTTTAAATGTCCATCTTCAAAAAAGTTTTCTTTTAATGGAACAATAAATGTTTCTTTTTCTTTATCTTTTTGATACATATCAAGTAAACATTCATCTACCTTTTGACCTAATTCTAATGCACTTTTAAATACAATTAGTCTTAATTTTTCTTCTTCAATTTGTTTTTTCATAAATTCCTCCAAGATAAAAGAGTACATAAAAAGTACTCTTAAAATATAAATAAAAGGTTAGATAAATAATTCATATTACCACCACCTTTATTAGCATAACATGATTATATTTTGTTTTCAATTATATTTGACGTAATATTAACGCAGGTACATCTGTATTTTGATATGGATGATAATCTATTGTTACATTTTCTAAAGTGGTGTTTTCTAGTTCTCTTGTTGGAACTAATAAATTATTTATAAATGTTTTTATTTCTTCTGGAGTCATTCCTTTTACTTTAGCAGCTGCTCTATATTGATTTCCACCTCCACCTAGTAATTTCATTATTCTAGATGCGTCTATATCTCCCTTACTTCTTGCACTTATTGATACAGTATTATCGTCTATTTTTGCAATAGCAAATGTTATATTAACTCTATACTTCAATAAATAATCTGCTGCTTTTGCTATGTCTTCTACTTCATATATTTTATTTGTATTATCACATGCTACAGCAAATATATATGTTGGGAAATCAGTATTATCTACTAATCTTTGAACAGCTCTATCATGTTCAAAATCTTCTAAAAACATATTATTTGCAATTAATGGACTAGCTCCTCTTGATGTTAGTTCTCCTGCAACTTCATATGTTTGTTTGCTAACATTAATACTCATTTTATTAGTATCTAATATTATTCCAGCTAATAGGTATGTCGCATATTCTGGTTTTAATTTAATGTCATATAAAAATAATAGTCTTGATGCTTCTTCACTTGCACTAGATAAAGTATCATCTGTAAATAAATATGGTGTATGTATTGTATAATTGTCAGTTTTATGATGATCTAATACAAATATTCTATTAAAATCCTTTAAATATTCTTCTGTTGGTACTAAATATTCTTTATTAGTATCTACTGCAATCATTAAACTTCTATCAGTAATCAAGCTCTTTACTTCTTTTGACGTGATGACTTCAAATTCATCCTTTATACTCTCTATCATTTTTCTTGTTTCTGATTCTAGTTTATCTATTTCATCATCAATTACTATATAACTTTTTTTATTATTTTTTTGACATATTAGTGACATTCCTATAGATGATGCAATTGCATCAAAATCTGGTCTTTTGTGGGGTACTATAAATACCTGATCATTCTCCAATAACAGACTATCAAGTGTTGCCTTGATATCCCTACTATTTTGCATTTAATTTTGCACTCCTTTTCGATCGTTATTTTTAAACGATTATACCTATTATACTATAAGAATATTTTTTGTCAATTTGACTTTTACCCTAAAATATGCATCTAACGAAAAAGCGCTATTTAGCGCTTAAATTTCTAAAATCTTCTTCTGAAATAATACTAATATTTAACTCTTTTGCTTTAGTATTTTTAGTACTTGTAGATGTTTTATCATTATTAATTAAATAATTAACTTTATTTGATATAGCACTAACTACTTTTCCACCTAAAGATTCTATATATTCTATTAATTTATCTCTATTTTCAAATGTATTTAATGTTCCAGTTATAACAAATGTAAGTCCTTCTAAAGTTTTATTTTGATTATTTGTTTCATCAATAAATTTAACTTCTTTTATTAATTTATCTAATTCATTTTTAAATTCTTCATTATTAAATTCATCTATCCATTCTTGAGCAATTATTTCACCTATTCCATCTATACTACTAAGTTCTTGGAATGTTAGATTTTTTATTTTATCATAATCATTATTAAAGCTTTTACATATTAATTTAGCTCTTGAGAATCCTATATCTTTTATACCTAAAGCATATATAAAGTTTGATAGTTTTACATTTCTTGATTTTTCTATAGCATCCATTAAATTATTATATGATTTAATACCAAATCCTTCTTTATTGATTATTTCTTCTTTATGTTCTTTTAAATAGAAAATATCAGTAAATGTTTTAATGAATCCATCATCTATAAATTTAGATAATATTTGTTCTGATATTCCATCTATATTCATAGCATTTCTACTTACAAATAGTGATAGTTTTTTAACAAGTTTTGCTGGACAAAATTCATTTGTACAATATAAATATTCTACATCACTATCATTTTTTATTATTGTTTTTCCATGACATGTTGGACAATACTCTGGTAAATGTAAGTTATTGCTTTTTGTTAAATTACCAGCTATTTGTGGAATAATCATGTTTGCTTTATAAACTTGTAATGTATCTCCAATACCAATTTTTAATCCTTTTAATATTGAAACATTATGAAGTGAAGCTCTACTGACTATTGTTCCTTCTAGTTCTATTGGTTCAAATACAGCAACTGGGTTTATTAATCCCGTTCTTGAAACTAACCAATCAACCTTTAAAAGTTTTGTTTCTTTTGTCTCATCTTTCCATTTAAATGCGATTGAATGTCTTGGAAATTTAGCAGTTGAACCTAATGACATTCCATAAGCACTATCATCAAAAGTAAGTACTAATCCGTCTGATGGAATATCATAGTTCTTTATCTTTTCTTTGTAGTTAAGAACTTCTTCTCTCATATTGTCTTTAGTAACTCTTACTCTCTCAACTACTTCAAATCCTTGACTTTCTAGCCATTCATATTGTTCGTTCTTTGAATTAGGCATTTCACCATCTTTGCTTATTAAAGCAAAAATAATACAGTTAACATTTCTTTTTGCTGTTATATTTGGATCTAATTGCCTTACTGATCCAGAACATAAGTTTCTAGGATTTTTATATTCATCTACATCATCATCTAGCTTTTGATTTATTTCATTAAAGTCAGAATATTTTATTATAGCTTCTCCTCTTATAACAAGTTCTCCTTTAAATGGAATAGTAAGTGGAACATTTTTAAATCTTTTAACGTTTTCTGTTACTACTTCACCTATTAAACCATTACCTCTTGTTACACCTTTTACTAAAACACCTTTATTGTAAGTTAAAACTATTGTAAGACCATCTAGTTTCCATGAAAGTAATCCTTCTTTATCTTTTATAAAGCTTACTAAATCATCTATTTGTTTTGTTTTTGATAAAGATAGCATTGGAGATTTGTGTTCTTCATGTGCTAAAGCATCTGATATTTCTGTTTCTACATTAATAGTTGGACTATTTGAAAATACTGTCTTTGTTTCATTTTCTAGTACTACTAATTCATCATATAACCTATCATATTCAAAATCTGTCATGATTGGTGTACTAAATTGATAATACATTTTTGAAGCATGATTTAATGTATCAATCAATTCTTTCATTCTTTTGATTTTGTCTTCCATAATAACCTCTAATCTATTTCTTCAAATCTATATTTTTGTTTTATATCAGGATACTTTTTTGTATCTACTAAAGAGTTAAACATATCATATGGTCTTGCCCATTTTAAGTGTTCACCATATAAAGCTTCATATATAACTACTTTTTTTAATTCTTCATCATTATTTGATTCACTATCATAAACAATATCTAACACTTTATATAGGTTTCCTTTAAAATGTTTATATGTTTTTCCTATCTTTATTTCTCTCATGTTATCACCTACAATTATTATACCATAAAGCTCTTTAATATGAGATTAAAATTCAGTAGTAATGCAATAAAATATTTGATATACTCTACAATAGAGGTGAAGAAACACTTTATAATGGTACAACAACTAAAACTGATTCTTCTGGTAATAGATATTATCAATAATATCTTTTTTTATGCCTAATAAAAGAGATTGATTAATCAATCTCTAATTTTAAATAGCATTTAATTCTTTTTCTACTAGTTTTGGATCTTCTGATATTATTAAATATACATAATTTAATCCTTTTTTTAGAATAGCTGAATCAAATAATTTTAAAGTTTTTTCATTGTCTAAATTCATTTTATTTGATTCAATATAGCTATATAAGCTGTCATAATAGAAGTCTACTTTTTTAGTATTAATTGCCACTATTAACATCATATTTTCTTTAGTCATTTCTTCAGCATTTATATTTCCTAGAAATACTGAATCAGGTATTTCATTAGTATCTATGCCAAATAAAGAGGCAACGTCCATAAAATCTAAAGTATTTAATCCTTCTTCTTCATAACTTCTTTTCATTTGTTCTTCTATTTTGATAAAGTCAAAGTTTTTCATATCTTTTTTTCTATCTTTAAACATAAATACACAAGCTATGATTAATAGAATTGTCACTATTATAAGAACTATAATATTTTTTCTATTCATTGTTTACCTCCTTATTTCCATATTTGATACTTAATACTATTAAGTTAATTATTATTACTAATAAAGTTACTATATAAATAATATATTTAGTCATATTGTTATATGTTTTTGAAGATGTGTTTCCATAGAAGAAATTATTTAATACATTTGATGTTTGTATTTTATTGTTAATATCTGTTATTTTTGATTCTTTAGTAATTTTAGTATTACTTGTATCTATAATATTTGTATCTTTTATTTCTTCTTTGTCTTTTATAACTGTATTTAATATATCATTTACATTATATATTTCATATTTATTAGTAGATGTATTATATGATGTTATATATTTTTCTGATAATTTATTACTATAAGTAGTATCTTTGGTAACTAAGTCATTAATCATATTATTTATTTGACTATCATTACTTGTTTCAATAGATTTAACTACATTTTTAGTTTTTCTATAAGACATTCTTGATTTTAATGTACTTGTAGTCATTAGTGTTTCTGAACTTATATATTCAAATAAAGTTGAAGCACTATTTTCACCATATTTATATAGTTTTTCTCCAGTTACATAATTGAAAGCTAATACATTACCACTATTATATCTAATAATTATAATTGGTTCATTTGATGTTTTATCGAATGAAACTTCTACTATATTTTTATTTACAAATGATGCTGGATATTTAATTTCTTCTTTGAAAGAACTTAAACTTCCATTCTTATTTAATACTATTTGATATTCATTTGTATTATAGTTATTAAATACCAAATTATTATTTAGTGTATTATTACTATTAATTAAATACATTCTATTATCATTTATTATTATTTGACCTTCTCTTATGTCATTATTTATCATTGTAAAGTTATAATATGTATCAACTATTTTATCTTCAATAGTAGCATTATATAATGGAATACTATTAGATAAGATACCTTCATTTGAATAAATTGTTTGTAATTCTTTAGTATTAATATTATAAACTTTACCACTTGTTGTTAGTACTAAATTATCTTTAATATGTAATACTCCATTTAATATTTCTTTATTATTCTCATATAGAGTATTGTTATCTATATTATAGAATTTATTATTTAATATAGATATTTTTCTTGATAATTCTTCTTTATCTAGTTTAATTGTTTTTGATTCAAATGCATTTGATATAGTTATTTCTGCAGCACTCTTATAATCATATCCTAGTGTATAAACTCTTGATTTAACTTTACTTGTATATTCTTTATTATTAATTTTATATGTAAAACTTAAATCACTTGATATTTGATCAAATTCTAAGTTAATAGTATCAATACCACTAGAATAAATATGATAGTTTTCATTTAAAGTACTATTATTTAAACTAAATAATGCTAGAGTACTTGTTTTATATTCTTCTGTTCCATTTGGTAATGATGTTAATGGTTGATTTTTAACTGTATAGTCATTTGAATTCCATTTAATTATTGGATAATGTCCATTATTTAAATTATTATATTTAGTAAAATCATAATATAATTTTAATCCATTAACATTAGTTATTCCTGAAGAAGAATTATAATTACTTAAAACTTCATCTTGTGATAGTGCTCTATCATAAACAATAACATTTTTAATATATCCCATATATTTATTTGTTGATGCATTATATTGAATGTCATTTGCTATGAAAGTTTTGGCAGATGAAACATTAACTATTTTTCTATTACCACAATCTCTTGTATGAACTAGTGTTCCATTTGCATATACTTTTAAGTATCTATTATTTTCATATGTTACTGTTATATTAACTTCTTTATTATATGGAACATAATAGTTTGTATTATAGTATGCATTATATACCCATACATGGATTTGTTGACTATGAAGTGCAACTCCAAAACCATTGTTATTAGCTACATTATCTCTGCTTGAGAATATATATTGATATCCTCTTGAATATACTGAATTAATTGTAGTAGAAATTGATAAGTTATCAGTTGGTAAGCTAAAGTTTTTAATTTCTATTTCATCATTTTTTCCATCAAAGAAGAATCCTTTTGAACTAATTGATGTTACTTTAGCAGTTGATGAGTTATTATTACCTGATAAGTCTTCTACATCAATATCTCCAAGTTCAGCTGTTACTGGAGCAAAATCCCAATAATTTCTATCAAATTTTAATTTTGAAACATTATATAAGTTTGACCAAATGCTTGCATCATCATGTAAGTATTGTGTCCATGTGATTCTTTCTCTTAATTGACTAGCACTTAACATTTGACTACTTGCTAATGTTGTATTTGTAAGTCTTACTTCTTTTAGAGTACTACTTATAATACTTGATTTATTTGTATATTGAATTCTAACATAGCAGTCTTTATAAACTCTAAATCTATAAACATCTAAGTAAGTCATGTAACCATAGTTTTCAATATAATTTTCTATTGTTCCACTACTAATTGTACTTATAAACTTACCATCTGTTGTATAGAAGAATAAGTTAAATAAATTTGATACTGTTTTATAGTTAACATTTATTTGATATTGTTTTCCACCTTCTAGTTTAATCATATCAGTAAATGAGCTATTTAAGTCTTGTTCATCAATAGTAGTTACACCAGTTGAACCATTTATATATCCTGAGTATACATTAACATCTTCTAGTAGATTTGATGGTTGAAGAGTTGGTTCTTGAGCTACTTCTTTGATTATTCCATCGTTTACTACGCTTCTTTCATAGAAGTAAATATCTGGTCTACCAATAAGTTGTAAGTTTTTATCATCTCCTGAACCTAAACCGTAAGTATTATTGTCATTTGCTTTAACACTACCACTAAAATATAATCTTCTAATTCTGTTTGGATAGAATATATCTTCAGTGATTGTACCAATTAATCCACCAGCATTACTATTTGCACTGACATCTACATTTTCTAATGTTGCTTCTCTAATATAACCTTCATTATATCCGTTTGATTCATTATCATTATTATAGTGTCCTACTAGACCTCCTGCATTCTTTCCAGTTGAGTTTACTACTGAATTCATTATTCTTGAATAATATATACCTGAAGCTGTTTGTTTACCAACTAGTCCTCCGGTTTCACTAGAACCTGTTATTACACTATTTGAAACAAATGAATCATAATAATTTCCACTAGTAAGTCTACCTGTGAATCCTCCAGTTTCAGTTCCTTCATTTGATACTAATGAATCTAATACACCACATCTATAAATTGTCCATCCATTCTTATAGCCAGTTATTCCTCCAACACCATATGTATTAGCAGATGTACCATGTACTTCTGAATTTATCAAGAATGAATCATAAGCATTATTAGTGTATCCAAATATACCACCAACATATGAATTAGATCCTTCAATAGTTGAATCTTTGACAACTGCATCGTAAGTATAATATTGTCTTGTTTGACCAGCTATTCCACCAACAAATTGAGTACCTATTACTGTTGTATTTTCAACTGAGCAATTATTACAATCTCCATATCCAGCAATACCTCCAGTATAATTACCTTTACTAGTTATATTTGAATCTTTAACGTTTAAGTTAGTATATACTCTAATTTCTTGATTATTAATTGAATTTTGGAAGAATCCAAATAAACCACCAGTGTAATGTGAATTAGCATTTATAGTGATATTTTCACCATTTATATTATCTACTTTATCAGTCATACTGTTACTTGTTCTTGCGATAAATCCACTTGAATATTGATTACCAGTAATATTTATATCTTTAACAGTTATATTTTGAATAGTTGTTCCAAAATTATCTCCGATTGGAGCAGTAAAGTTCTTTTTAGGAGCATCTATAGTAACATTATTAAACTTGACTCCACTCATAATACCATAATTATAAATCATTATGTTATTAAAGCTATTTCCAGCTGTTGAAGAGTTTGTAATAGTGACATCTTCAAATCCAATATTTTTAATAGAAGTTACTACTTTTGATATTAATCCATAATATGAACCATTAGTTTTATATTCTAGATTAATGCCTTTTAATGAGAATGTTGTTTCATCTGTTGATGTTTCTAATCTATTGAAGGCAACTCCAGTATTGATTCTTGATTTGCCTGTGAAATCTATATCATTTGTTAATATATAGTTTTCAGCTACTGTTTTACTTACTTTTTGCCAATCATCAAATGTAGATAAGTTTTTATAGAATATTGCTTCTAATTTATAGTCTTTATCTACTGTTTTTTCGATATCATTATCTTTATAAATAATTTTATTTATCTTATAAGAATCTAAGTATTTTTCTGGATACATTTTGAATTCTATTACAGTTAATCCATTTGTATTAACATTTCTTGTGATTTCAGCTCTTGCATCTTCAATACCTACATTTGTTATTGTATATTCATTTGGATTATCTAAATATATTGTTATTAATGCATAATCTGCATGTTTATCCATAACTAAATTATTTATATTTAAAACATTAACAAATAATTTATCATCTTCTTGATTAGGTAATAATGTTTTTAAATCTGAAGAATATAGTCTAGGCATAACTCCTTTATTTGAAGATGAGTAATCAAATGCATCACCTAATATGTTTTGATATGTTTCTTCTTTTAATAAATCATCGTATTTTACGAATGTTTCACCTCTATTTAAATCAGAAAGTTTACCATTTATAAGACCAGTTTGCATTGCGTAGTTAGTTGTTTCTAAATCCATATTAGCAGATATTCTACCGATATTAGTATCAGTTAGTGATGAAGTATAAAGATTTCCTAGATATAGTGTATTTGTAATATAAGTATTATTATTTACATTACCAGCTATACCACCTATTCTTCCCATATCACTTGATACATTAACTGAACTATATGAATTATCTATATAGCCATTAGAGAATCCAACTAATCCACCTGTATAAATACTATTTGATGAAATACTACCAATTGCATAAGATGATGTGATTGTTCCAACTGTTGAGTTTTCTCTACCAATTAGCCCACCTGTTCCATTACTTGATAATGAATTATCTATATTGATAGTTAAATTTCTTACAAATGAGTTATTTATTGATGTAGCGTTAGATATACCAACTAAGCCTCCAGCTACTATTCCGACTACATTATTATTTGAAGTTATTTTAACATTTGTTGCTGAACAGTAATCTATATTAGCAGAAGATGAATCAGCTACTAGAGAACCTATTCTAATGTTTTCATTATTAAGTCCTTCTGGAACTTCCATAACTATATCTTTAATATGAACATTATAATATTTGGCATATTGATTAGAGTAACCAACTAATCCAAAATATATTGAACCTAATTTATTAATATAAATATTTTCAAAATTAACATTTTGAAGGGTACCATTCATATTATTAAATAATCCATTTTTGCTTCTTGTTGTTATATTAATATTTTTTAATGTATGATTATTTCCTTCGATTTTACCAGTAAAGTTATTTATATAATAATTAGTATACCCATCAAAATCTAAATCTGCCATAATAGCGTAGTTTTGATTTAATCCATTATTTATCTTTGTGAATTCAGTTACATTGTGTACTTCTTTATATAAATCTACATATAAATATTTTTCACCTATATCATATTTTCTAGTTGATGTGTATCCACTTGAACTTCTTGAAGAGATACTTTTTATTTGATATCTTGATACATATATTTGTGGGTTAAATACTCTTAATTTAACTTGACTCTTTCCATCTTCATATGTTTGAGATATTATTTCTGTATCTAAATCAGTTACTTGAATACTTGATATTTCTTCTCCTAGTATGTTGTTTACTGATACGTTAATAATTGCTTCATTATTAGTTTGACTATCTACACTAGTTGAGATAATATCAGCATAATCATCTTCATTTATAGTAGGTAATTCTATAAAGTCTTGTTTAGGCATTCTTGTTGTTGAATAGTTTACTTGTGGATAATATCCTAAACTAATCATTTCATCTACATTGAAGCCACTGCCTAATATACTCTTTTGGAACTCAGCATCAACTAAACTTATTATAGATGACTTTGGTTGATCTACTTGAGTATAAATATTATTACTCATGTAATAAATATTATTGAATTTAGCAGTTGATCTTGGATATCTAACTATTGGACCAACTTCTGGATGATTATAGTTAACATCTCCATATGCATATGAATTTGATATTTTGCCATATGTTTCATAAGCAAATAGACCACTTAAATCGTATGTTTGATTATTAGGGAACATTATACTTGAAAGTGTATAAACATTATTGATACTAGATTTTACTCCACCATATCTTTGTATTAATGATACAGTTCTTGTTGTTCCACTAGTTAAATTATAATCAACTATTACATTTCCACCATAGATATAACCATTTTCTATTGTTCCATAGTTTACTCTACTCATTATAGAAGAATCATTATATAAGTGAACATCTCCATCTAATTTAATAGTAAAATTCCTTATTCTACCTGTTAGTTGATTAGTATCAACTAAAGGACTTGTATATAATTGAGGTGTTTGACTATTGTGAGTATCATGAACAATCATCATAACATTTTCTATCGTTCCGTAGTTATTAATGATAAATCCATTTAAACTGTTATTTACAATTTCATTATTGATATTAACATCTATTACTATATTTTTGATTACCGCTGATGACTCTATTCTATTTATTCTTCTCCAGTCAGCATTAGTGCCATCACTTTTTGATGAATAAACTTTCATAGTATATCCTTGGAAATCTATAGTTCCATAGAAATATCTATATCCCCAACCTAACCTTTGATCAGTATAATTTAAGAAATCAATATCATTTAGTACTATATAATTTCCTCTTGGTTGAATATAATACCAATCATTAGTTGTTGATATTCCTAATACTTCATCTCGTGTAGATATTTCAAAACTACTTAATGAATAGAACCTATCTCTTATTTTTATTTTAAGTTCTATAGTATATTTTTTATTTTCTTCTAAACTTAGTTTCTTTATTTCATTTTTTATAATATTTGTATCTACTAGTTCTACATAATTATTTGTTTTTATTTCATTTCCTGATTCATCATAAATAGAAATATAGTAATCATCTGAAGGTATTTCATCTCTTGAATCTTGTAAGTTAACTCGAACTTTTGTTACTAAATCATATTCAAAATCTGTATAACCTGATCTATTATTATTTTTATATTGATAAAGTTCAAAATTATTAATATCATCTGTGAATATATTACTTGCTGCCCATCTATAACTCATCATTATTCTCGCATATCTATTTTCTGGTACATAGAATGTTCCACCTTTTGAGAGCCATCCCAATCCTTTGTCATATTTTCCATCTTCTTTATAAAGATATACATAATATCTATAGTCAACAATATTATCAAAATCAAAACTATAATAATTACCACCATCTAAATATACTGCATCTGTAAGTCTAATATATTTACTTTCATTTGCATCATTAGTAGGTTTTGTACCATTAGAATTATATCTTCCTTGTTCAAATGAGTTATTGCCAAGTTCTATTTTCTTTTTGTCATATTGAACATGAACTTCAAAATCTTTTATTTCATATTCTGCTAATGTTGTTGTACCTCCAGAAATATAGAATGTTGCGAATGACATTTGATTTTTTCCATATGTATCTGCATTATAAAATTCATAATAATTATTTGTAGAATTGTATGTGTATCCGACTTTATAAGTATATGAATAATATTTCCATGTATCTGTTGATAAGCCTTCTAATTTTCTTGAATAATTTGCTCCATTACCACCACTAATAAAGTTTGAAAAATATAAATCAAATGCACTATCTACTGGTGTAACAGTTTTAACTCTAAATGAAACAGTAACCATTTCACCAAAGTAATCACTTAAATCATATGCGTAACTACTAGCACCTGATTTAGAATAAATATGCATTACTCCATCCTTATCTACTGTTTTAGGAATAGTGTAATATTGCATAGTTTCTATCCATTTTACTTCTGAATTTATATCTGCTATATTTGTTGATTTAGGTTCTTTTAATGATGAAACTAATTCTACGTTTCCACTTATTCCTTCTTGAGTATAATAAGTATATTTTTGTAATAAATATTTTGATTTATAGTTTATGTTATTATTTGTTTCATTATATTCATCTGCATAGAAATAAATATTATAAAATTCATTAATATTTAAGTTGTTATAAGTTATTCTTGTAACTTCTTCAGTGTTTTTTGGTACTTTTTTAGATTCTATAATAACATTATCTTTATCTCTTAATTCTACTCTTATATATTCAGAAAGAATTGTGTTATCTTCATCTTCTACACCTAAATCAAAGTCAATCATTGTTTCTGTTGTGAAACTATTTATTATATAAGCTTTGGCAGGTTTTTTATGAGTTTCTATTGATTCTAAACCATATAAACAATCTAAATTATAAACACTATCTCCTTGAGAAACATTTGATTTAATTACTATGTTATATTTAGTATTAGATTCTAAATTACTAAAGTACACAGTTAATTCTTCTTTATCTTTTAAAGCGTTTATTTGTGAACCAGTTACTTTTCTAGTAGAAACTATTTCATTTGTTTCTGGATCTACTAAATTAAATATTAAATCATCTAGTAATCTTATTAATATTTTATCTGTTTTTCTAAAGTTAATAGAGTATTTTAATGATGTGCTTGATGATGTTGTTTCGTCTTCTTTAACATTTAGATTTATATATCCTAAACTACTTATTGGTTTTGATGTGAAATCCATTGTAGCTAATTCAAAATCTTTTTTTACGCCTTGTCCATCATCAATATCAATATCAGCTGTTACTTTAATTGTATATATTTGATCTGGATTTAATTCTGTTAATTCTATTGTGTCACTTGTAATTAAACCTTGTGATGTAATTTTTCCTGAAGAAGAAACAACTGAATATTTGAAATTATTTAATTCAATATTATCTTCATTTTTGATTTTTAAAACTATACTTACTTTATCTACATCATTTGATTTTAATTTTAATGATATAGTTGGTTCTCTTTTACTTGTTCTTGTACTTCCAGTATTATTTGTAGCTTTTAGTATATTTCCATTTCTATCATAAAAGTTTATTACATAATCTATTTTAGAAGATGATGGTAAACTTTCACTTGTAGAAACAGTAGTATTTATTCCATTAATAATTGTATTTATTTGATTTGTAGTTAAATAATATTTAGTGTCATTTATTTCAATAGCCGCTTTTGATATTCCTCTTATAGCTTCTGAGTCATAATTATCTATTACATGAATATCTTTTACTTCTATCTTTTTAGGATAAATATTACCGTTTTTAAGTGATAAGTTAATTGGTGTTAAACTACTCATATCTTTAGTAGTATGTGTATTAGTATAGAAAGTAACTATTTTTTTAGTTTGCATATCTTCTGCTAGATATGTGTATTTACCAACTATTTGAAATGTTGTTTCTGGTACTAGACCATTAATACTTATATTTCCACTTGAATAAAAAGTTCTCTTTAAGTAAATTTTATTATCCATATAAACAGTAAATGTTGGAGCATTTGTTATAACTCCAGCTGGATCACTAATTGAAATATTTGATGTTAATGAATAAACATTTGAAGTAAAATCTTTTACTGTTACAGTTGGTTTTTCCCATTTAAATTCTTCTGGTTTTTTATTATCATCTGTATTTGTATTATTTTTATTATCATCTTCTTTAGGAGGTTTAACGTCTTCATGAGGTTTATCATCATCTTTAGGAATTTCTTTTGCTATATAAATTGTTCCTAAAGCTTCAAGAATAGATTCATAAGTATATTCATTATTATCATTTTCACTATAAAAAGTTAGTTTTGATTTATAATCTATATCTTTTATTTCTTTATAAGTAAATTCATCTTTGTTTCTTTCATAATAACTTATTTTATCTTTTTCAAAATAAATAAAACTATTTACTGGAATTTCATATTCATAAAGAGTTGTTTTAATTTTTAAATCATAAAGATTTATTAAATTACCATCACTATATGTTAAAAGAATATATTTTTCATTATCTATTTGTTCATTTCCATAAGTATCATATGATTTTCCATAAGAGAATATTTGATTTTTATATCCTAGTGTTCTTTCTAGTTTAATATCAAATAAGTTAATATTTTCATTATAATTTATTATAGAAATACCATTATTAATAAATAGTGGATAATTTATATTGATACTTGTTTTTTTATCATCTGTTAAATATTTGTTTAATGGTGTTTTATATACTACATCATTTTCTTTAACTTTTTCTATTTTAATGTCTGTTTTATCTTTTCTTTTACTTCCTAGTAAGATATTATCTATTTCACCAGAAATCATAAATCCATCAGCATCTATAGTAAATGTTTCTTCATATGTATCAAATAAATATAAAAATACTAACAAAAAAACTCCGATAATAGCTATAACTATTATAGGAAATGTTGATGAGGTAAATGTATTTTCGATTTTGTCACTTTTCTTTTCTTCAGTCTTTTTTTTTGCGCTTCTTTGATATTCTTTACCTGCGACTCTTGTAGGTATTTTTATTGGCTTTTTTTCGAAAAGTACATTACTATTAGCATTAGTTTCTGATTTATTACTACTAGCCATATCTTACCTTCCTAAATTATATATTTATTATAGCATATTAGTGATAAAACATAAAGAAAAAGCAACTTTTTAAAGTTACTTTTTTGATTCTTTATTTCCTTCATAAAGTGGTAAATTATCTGGTGACTTTATTAATAATCTATCTCCACTATCATATGTAAGTGTATCTGTACTTAAATTAACTTTATAATTATCTAAATATGCGATTACATCTCTTTGATGTTCATCTATTATAGTATAATTATCTTCTTTTTTATCATATATTTCTATTTCACTTTTATAGTTAACAATGATATAAGATAGTGGTGATAAAGTATATTCTTTTTCATCTATGTTTACTTTAGTTTCATATATAAAGAAATATAAGTTATCTCCATCATAAAGAAAAGATGGCTCTAAATAAATATTTTTATTTTTATAATTTAGATATGCTAGATCATCTTCAATTTTTATTTTTGAAAAATGATTTATTTTATAACTAGTAGTTTTAATTCTTGGTATTATTAACTGCATATTCTTTGCAAAGAAAACTTCATTATCATTATCTTTAAAATATATTGGACTATCTTCTATATTTTCTACTCCATCTTTAGTAGTTATTTTTGTTTCTTCACCATCATTTGTTATAGATACTTTTCCTTCATATTCTACTTTTACTCCAGAAAAATATTGATATAATTTATAATCTTTAAAAGTATAAACTTTTTGTTTTCTATAGAAAATAAATATCATAATTATAGCAAGTAATAAAATTATAAAAGCAGCAACAGATATAATAATTATTCTTAAATTCTTATCTTTTTTTCTTTGTTCATGAACATTATTAGCTGTTATTTCGACAGGTTTCATATTTTCAGGAATAATTGTTTCTGTTTGATTTTCTTTTACTTCTGGTTCTACATTTTCATTATTATTTTCTATCATACTATTTTCCTTTCTCTTTCTTTATGTAAAATTAATTCTATTTTTCTAATAGTAATAAATATTCCATAGAAAAGAATCATTGCCATAAATATTAAACTTAATATATATACTATTTTACTATAATATACTTCATTTAAATAGTTATAAATTAAACTAAATATTTTTAATGATGAAAGTGTTATTAATAAATAAAAAATATCAAATAATATAGTTCTTATATTAAGTGAAACTGAAGCAGATATTAATGTATTAGCTATAAGCATATATAATATAATATTATTAAAGTTTTTTATAAAGAAACATGAATATATTATAATCATTACATTAACTATAGAACAAGCTAATAATATAGTTTTTCTCACATTTAAATTTAAGAATATTGAATAGATATTCTCATTTAACTTTCTATATCTTTTTGTAGTGAAAAAAAGAATTAAAGAAATTAATATAATAGAAATACTACAAAATATATAATAACTATATATTGAACTTAGACTCTTAATCAACTTTCTTCACCTTTTTCTTTTATAATTAGATGAAAGATATTTCTACTAAGTGAATAAAATCCTTTAATATTCTCGTATTTTATATTCCTTTCTCCTTCAATAGAAATAGAGCCATCTAATTCACCTATTATAGGCCAATAATCTTTTAAAATTAATAAGTTATAATTATGACTTTTGACTCTAATTATTTTAACATTATTAATTTCTTCCATTTCTATTCCACTATCAAGAATGATAACTTTTAATTCTTTATTACTTTGCATTTTCTATCTTTCCTATAAATAAGAAACTACTTTCATCTACTTCATCATATACACCATTTAATATATTTTCTACATCATTTAGAGTATCTTCTATATTAACAAGTTGTCCCTTCATATTAGTGTATTGTTCTGCAACAAACATAGGTTGTGAAAAATAATTTCTAAGTTTTCTTGATCTATAAAATATTAACTTATCTTCTTCACTTAATTCTTCTATACCGAGTATTACTATAATTTCTTCTAATTCTTCGTATCTTGTTAAATATTTTAATGCTTTTTCTATTAAACCATAATGTCTTTCTCCAATATATTCTGGATCTGCTAGAATACTTGTTGTTTTAAATACGTTTATGGCTGGGTATATTCCTTTTTCTGCAACTGAACGATCTAATACTATTTGTCCATCTAAGTGTCCAGTTATAGTTTGAACAGCTTCATCATCATAATCATCTGCTGGGATATATATTGCTTGGAATGATGTTATTGATCCTTCTTTTGTAGAGTTAATTCTTTCTTCTACTTCACTTACATCAGATACCATAGTAGTAGGATATCCATTTTCTATTGGTGAACGTCCTAGTTCTGCAGATATTTCTGATTTAGCTTGAACAAAACGATATATATTATCAATAAATAATAATACATCTTGTTTCTTTTCATCTCTTAAATATTCAGCTAATGTTAAGCCACTATAAACAGCTTTGCTTCTTGATGTAGCATTATCTCCCATTTGTCCAAAAACTATAGACATTTTATCTAAAAGATTTGCTTCTTTCATTTCATCATATAGTTCTTTTCCTTCTCTACTTCTTTCTCCTACTCCAATAAATATAGAGTTAGATTGAAATTTCTTAAATACATTGTTGATAAGTTCTTTAATAATAACTGTTTTTCCTACTCCTGCTCCTCCTAGAAGACCTAGTTTTGAACCTTTTTGAATTGGAGCAAAGAAATCTATAACTTTAATACCTGTCCATAATATATCACTTTGAATATTTAATTCTTCTAATGATACATTTCTATCATATACACATCTTTTATGAGGAGTTTCTATTTTGTTATTATCAATAAGTTCTCCATAAGAATTAAATACTTTTCCTAATATTTGATCAGAATATTCTATAGACAATTTTTCTTTTGATGGGTATATTTGAACACCTTTTTTTAAATACATTACATTTTCAAATGGAATAGTTTTGGCAATATTTCCAGTAACTTCAACTACTTCAAATTTGAAAGTAGTATCATGATAATTAGCAGTTAATATATCACCTATAGCCACTTCACTTGGACGGTCTAGTATTATTTTAACATTTAAGTCTGATACTGAAATTATTGTTCCTACCATAGTTACTCCTCCATTTTTTTCATTCTTAATTTTCTATTATTTAATTCTACGATTTCTTTAAAAGATTTAGCTTTTATAGCTTTTCTTTCTTTTCTTTGATCGTCTTCTTCTTTTTCTTCTATTCTTTTTAATGAGTTATCTGTGAACTTTTGTCTTAATACATTTTCTGCAGCATAACTCCATGCTTTGGCTATTCTTATTTCCATTGTTACATATATTGAGATTAAGTTCCATATTATGTTATTTAAATCTCCTTCAATAACAAAGTCATCTAATTTACTAAATTCTTTCTTTTCTTCATCATCAAGAGCATCTCCACCTTCATAATCGAATGGAAGAATTGTTCTTTTTAATACTTCTTGTCTACTCATATTGAAGTAGTGATTATATATTATATTTACTTTAGAATATTTTCTTGCAAGTAGTCCATCTAGAACTACATCGAATATATCATTAAATCTTTCTTCAAAATTTTCATTACTTATAAATAATTTTTCATTTTCTACTTGAACTCTTATTCTTTTTCCAATGATAATTTTATCATTTTCTGCATCATCTGTTTTTAAGAAGTACATAACATCTGAGTTAAAGTTTGCACAGAAACCTAAATCACTTCCTAAATAAATATTAAGTTCTACTCCTTCATCATCTATATCTAATGAGACATGTTCTTGTTTAAATATTCTATTGTTAACTATAGAAGAAATAATATATTTTAATTCACGTTCATATCTAAAAGCATCATTTACTCTATCACGAGCATCTGTTACTCTAAGAAGTGCATGGAAATTCATAACTTTTACAGTATTTTTAACGCCCATATATTATTTCTCCTTCTAATTATTGTTGTGTGTTTTGATTATTTGTAGTATCTGTAGTACTTGGCATTTCTGTTACTGGAGCACTTGTTTCTGGTTGTGCTGGAACAGATTCTTGTACTGGTGCTTCTGGAGGTGGAGTTACTGGAACTTCCTGTGTAGGAGCACTTGGGGTAGCTTCAGGATTTAATATCGAACTATCTTGTTTTACTACATAACTAAATTCTTCGTTTTTCTGGTCTTCGTCCATATTTACATATGTTATACCTGAATCTGCTATATCAGTAGAACTATAAGATTTTTCACTAAAGTCAGATGGTCTTGCAAAATAATCTTTCTTAGTAAAGTCTTCTTTTGGTCCTTCTCTCTTAGGAGCATGTTCTACTAAGCTTTCATCTACTGCTGTAGATACTTTAATCTCTTTTATCTTTTCTGGTTTTTCATCAGATTCTATTCTCTTAGTTAATTCTATATCTTTAATTAATTCATCAACTACTTTTGAATCTCCAAGACCAGCTACATAACCGAAGTCAGCAATAAGTTTTTCTTGTGACATTGGAGAAAATTTTCTTTGATTTAAAAGTCCTAATAACTTTTGACCTTTAAATATCTTACTTTGTAATTCATCAGATAGTGATTCAACATTAACTAATTGATATACATCTGATGTTTCTAAATAAGAAAGAACTTCTCTTCTTACTACTGCTCCTACTTTTTTTACATCTGGACTTTGAACTGCTCCACCTAAACGTGAAACGCTAAGCCCGAAGTTGATTGCTGGTTTTTGACCTTTTTTAAATAGTTTTTCTGATAATACTATTTGTCCATCTGTTATTGATATAATGTTAGTAGAAATATAGTCTGTTATATCTCCACCTTTAGTTTGTACAGTTGGTAGTATTGTAATAGATGCTCCATTTTCATATTGACATCCTTTTTCTAAAAGTCTTGAATGTATATAGAATATATCAGCAGGATATGCATCTCTACCAGTATTCTTTTCGGCTATTAAAGCCATTTCACGACATGCATCAGCATGTGTTTTTAAGTCATCTATACAAACTAATACATCAAAACCTTCCATCATATATTCTTGAGCAATTGATAATGCTACATATGGTGTTAGCTTTATTAGAGGAACTGGATCATCATTAAACGCAGCTACTATAAGTGTATATGAATTTGTTTGTTTCTCTGTTAATTTTGTAAATACTCTTTTTACTTCTTTTTTAGTTTTACCTATTGCTACATATATACAAATAACATTTTTATTTTTTTGATTAGCAATAGTATCTAATAATATTTGTGTTTTTCCTGTTTTTTTATCTCCAATTATTAATTGTCTTTGACCTCTTCCTATTGGGAACATTAAGTCAATTGCAGCTATTCCAGTTTCTAATGGTCTATTAACTGGTGTTCTTTTCATGATTGGTATATAAGGTGATTCAATTGGAATTTGTTTACTATCATTAAACTTTTTACCTGACATCTTATCATTTCCAAATGGATCTATAATCATACCCATAGCATTCTTTGAATATGATGATTGTAGTGCTTCTCCACTAGCTGTAATTGGGTCATTTATTCTAATATCTCCATTGGTTTTAACTAGAGCTATGACTACTTTGTCTTCTTCTATTTTATCTACATATCCAATATTTGATTCATCTTTTATATAGACTTTTTCAAAAAAGAAGACATCTTCTAGACCAGTAGCTTCTATTATGTAATTGTTTATTTTAACTACTTTTCCAATGTGGTAAATATTGTTCTTTTTTACAATATCATCTATTTTTTTATCAATAATGTTGTCAATATTTCCATCCATAATATCACACTCTAATATTTAACCTTTCTAAATATTTTATATACTATAATCGTATACGACCCCTTTATATACAATTTTAAATCCCTCTGTTATTTTATCATCATAAATTGTTTTTATTTGATTATGTAAGTAATTATAATCTTTATTCTTTTCTCCAGTGTATACAAGTATTTCTGGATTAGTTTTTAGTATTAAATTATCAAGTTTATCTATAAATTTAACAATATTAAATCTTTTATTACCAAGTAAACTTTCTACAGTTTTATACTCATCACTACTTAATAATTCTTTCATAATTATTTTTTGTTCATTTGGTTGATAAGTCATTATTTTATACATAGTATCATAATTAAAATAACTTCTAATTTTTGTATACATTGTGTAATTCTTATCATCTTTAACACTTTTATTAATGAACTCTTTTAATATTGTTTCTGGATCAAAATCAAATCCTTCTTTTATTTTTTTATAGCCTGTTAGAATATTTCCATCTTCAAAGTCAGCATTTGTTGGTAAGTTTATATCACTTTCAACTGAAACTGTTTCATTTACTACATTGCTTTTTTCTAAATCTTCTAATTCTTGTTCTAATTTTATATATGATTTTTTCTTTTTTTCTATAGTTTGATTTAATTCTTCAATCTTTTTTTCTTTATCATCTATTAAATAATCATATTCTTGTAGTTTATCTACAAATAGATTTTTAATTAAAACATTTGCTCTTTTTGTAGTTGAAATAAATATGAATACTAATATTAGTAATAATCCAGCAACTATGCAAACAGCTATAACTATTTCACTCATGATTACCCAGTATATGGATTAAAGAATAATAACATGAAGCAAAATGCGAACATTAAAAGAATGAAAATAGCTAGTATAATCATTACCATCATTAATGAACTTACAATTTCATTTTTTACTTCTGGGTTTCTACCAACAGCTTCTGCTATTTTAGATCCTAGTATTCCTATTCCTAGACCAAATCCTGCTAATGAATAACCCATTATTGTTCCAATTGAATTCATTACAGATACAACAATTTCTTCCATAGTACACCTTCCCTATTCTAACATTAAAATTATAACATAATTGATGCTTATAATTCAACCTTAAAAAGAAAGAAAAAGATAAGTGTTTAGGTACTTATCTTTTTTGTTCTTCAGTTAATTCTTTGTATTTTTTGATAGAATAATTTATGTTATCTTGAAGTGGATTTAATATGGAAGATAATCTTTTAAATTTATCTAATTTCATATATATTCTACAATGTATCCAAAAAAACATTATCACTTAAATTATTTTCTTCAGTTAGTCTTCTCATATTACTATAAAATTCATCTAAAATACTATCCATTATTTGCTCCCATTGGCTGATATGTAAATTTCTTTTCAACATCTAAATCTACATTATTGCCATTATACTTAGCATTTGTTAATTTGATAGTGTACATGTCTGAATCAGTCATTTTTAATTTAGATTTAAAACCATTTTTAGATAATGCTTCTTTATAGTTAATATCTATACTATCGGTTACTTTATCATCTGAATATAGACTAATTGTTCCTGATTCGATTGCATAGTTTTCAGTCATTTTAAATGTGAATTCAGCATATCCTTTTGATATTCTATCTACTGTGATAGTCGCATCACATTTTGTTGTTCTAACATTTATAACATCTTCTAAATTATCAACTAATGTTTTCTTTTTATCTTCTTCTACTACTTCAATATATCCAAGAGTAATAGTATATTCACTTTTAGGTTCGAGATTAGTTATTCTATATTTTGTATCATATTTATCAAGTATTATTTTTTCAGTACCCATTTCACCTTTTTTAACACCAGTAACTAGTAAATAAACTGCTTGGTATTTTTCTTCAGGATCTGTAATTATATAAGAAACATCTATATATGTTGGATATGATATAGCTCCTCTTAAACTTACTCTTTTTACTATATTAGTCTTATTATTAACAATAATAATTTGACTTTTATTACTACTATTAGTACTTCCATTAATAACTGTTGTATTATTGTTATTAACTACATTTGTTCCTCCAACAGTTTTGTTATTTTTAACATATTGATTGAAATCATTTACTAATTTGTTATATGAGTTTAATAATTTTTTCATATCAACATCTTCTGTTTTTGGTTTGTCTGACTTTGGAATATATTCATTAGTACTGCCATTAATTAATTTTAAATCTATTTCTTGGCTACCAATTATTAATTTTTCATTAGCTACATCAAACTTATATTCTCCAAAATTTAATACTATTGGATTGATAGTTTTTAAGTTAATAGAGTCATTTAATATTGATGCATTTCCTTGTTTATCTATATAAACCATTAAATATTTTTTAGCAAATATAGTTTTTTCTGCATCATATATTTCATTTGATATTATTAAGTAAGTTCTATCTTTAAGTTTATAGAAATTATTTGTATTTAAATTGTTAATGTTAGTTTTATTATTATTTTCTACTATGTCTCCAACTGTTGATACTAAATAATTTGTTCCAAAGATATTTATTTCTTCTGTGGCTTTTTCATATACTACGCTTACTTTACCTAATTCATAAGACTTTCCATCTTGACTATTATAGAAATAATCACTACTCCAGTTAGTAGCTATTTGTCCTCCTAGAGATGTATCTATTAAATTAGTTTCTGAATCAAATATTACACTATTTGTAGAAATTGAATATACATCTCTAGTTTTATTACTGGACAATTTTATTGCATATATCATTAATGCTATTATTCCTATTACTATTATTGTAAAAAAGAAAAGATAAATTTTATTTTTATTACTTAGTTTTCTCATTATGCACCTCCATAGTAGTAATTAATTTCTTCTTGTGCAACTAAATTACTATTTGAATAGAAATTCATTGTTATAGTATACACATTTCCTGGTGCAAAATTTTCACTTTGAGTTAATTCCATTGTGTAATAATATAAATCTGTATTAGGTTCATATCTTGTTATGAAGTCTGTATTACCAGTTGCAAAGTATGATACACTAGTTGAACTTACTGTATAAGAAATCTTATCTATTGTTCCTAGTTTATAAGAGTCAGCAAATATGATATCTAATGCATATTGATTATTTGCATTTTTATTTGCTGTTACACTACCTAAGTTAACTGAATCACCAAATCTAATACTCTTAGTTTGATTTATATTAGTATAATCACTCTTCTTATTTTTATAGTCAGCATCTACCATTACCATAAAGATGTAAACATCATTTTCTTTAAGATTATATTCATCTTTAGAGAATGTAAATTTCTTATTAATACTGTTTGTAGATATATCATTTATTGTAGCTATTACATTATAGTTAGAATCCATCAATTTAACAGTATATAAATCATCTTTTACAACTTTACTTACATCATCAATACTAACTCTAAAATAAATAGTGTCACTTGTTTTTCCTGAAGAAATACCTATATATGGTTCTTCAAAATCATCTAGTGTGAATACAAAACTTGTTTTACCTAAATCTAATTCTTTAGTACCTTCATCATCAGTATAATGACCTATTGGACTAATATCTAGTCTATATTTCTTTCCATAAGCAAATCCTGCTTCATTTCCTGGAGTTGCATCTACTGTGAATGACATATTAGTAAAGAATGCTACTGAATTAGGTATTTCAACATTTACTTTTTGATATTCTCCATCTATTAATTCATATATTTCATAAGCTATATAATCATATCCTTGAATATTATCTAGAGTATAATCAAATTTTAATTTTTTATTTGTATATGAATCTTTTTGGAAATCTACTTTTATATTTTTAACACCTACATCTGATAAAGTATAGAATCTATAACTATATCCTGATATTTTATAGTCGTTATCATATAAATAATATTTTTCGTAACTTGATGTATTTACATTATATACATATGTATAGAATTGTACATAATAGTTTGTTTTGGGACTTAATCCAGTTATTGTTATTTTCTTATTAAAGTTTGTTACTGTATCACTAAGTGTTTTCATGAATTTAGCATTAACACCATTTTCATCTGTTGAGTATAAATCCATATATATTAAATTATCTTTAATATTAATACTATCTAATACAGAAATTTTAGGACTAATTTCAGCTGTATTTAATAGAGCTAAGATATTTAATTTATTACTTCCTGTTAACATTTTAATACTAGGTATAATTAGGTCATATTTAGTAATATTTGAGTCTGAATTTAATTTTTGAGCAGTTAATTCTTTTAGAACAATATTTCCATTTGAATAAACTACACCAGTTTCATCTATAGATACATTTAAATCTAATGATTTATTACTTTTATTTGTTATTTTTAATAAGTAATTTTTAGTATCAAAATCAGTTTCAAATTCACTGCCACTTATAATAGAGTTTTGAGCTAATTTGTTATCATCACCTATATAGAAATAGTTTGCTCCAGCAGAGATTGATCCTTTTTGAATAGCTTTAAATGCTGAAGGGACATCAAATCCAGTGTTACCTGTATCAATATAAATTGTTACTTCTGTTTTAAATTCTACTGATAGATATTCTGCTATATCAAATAAATCTATATTAATGTTTCCACTATCAAATGTTAAATTTGTTAATGTTTTTTCTCCAATTCTTGTAGCATCTGCACTTGATGTTGGAATTATTTTAACATCAGCTGAAACAATTAAATCAGTGATATCTGTTTTATCATAATAGTCATCAATACTTACTATTAATTTATTTGAGTCTATTTCTGTTGAATATGTTATATTTAATGAACCATTAATTCCATAGAAATATTGTGATGTTAAATTTTCATATGTAATATTTTCACCTTTTATTAATTGTTCTTGTTTTTTAATTGTATAGAATTGTTTTGCAGTTAGTTTAGTTAATGTAATTGCTTGATAATCATCTGAAACACTAATATCAGCATTTGAACTTGGATTTACTGAGTTTCCTACAAAGCTATATAATTTATTATTGGCTAAACTACTATCAACATCTACATATTTATATTTCCATGTTGCTGTATTACTTGTTGAAGTTGATGGGTATACTTGGAATTTAGAACTTTCTTTGTTTGCTACTAGTTCTTTTGATCTTAAAACCATATTTTCATCAACTATTGTTGGATATACTCCATCTTCTGTTCCATCTCCATCAATATCTAAATACACTTCATAAGAGAATCTATATTTATTTCCTCTTCTTAACATATCAGTATCATCTACATTATTTGGAGTACCATATCCTATTTCAAATAACTCTGGATTTACTAATCCTTCTTCGTTAAATGTTACTACTCTATCAAGATTATCTAATTTTACATATTCTTTTGTAGTAGGATCATATTTCCAAACATGATATACAAGTCTAGTAGCATTTCCTGATTCGTTTAAGTAATCTGTTACTAAGTTATATCCAACTATTGTGTTAGGTTCTAAATTATTATCATATTCTAATCCAAATACTTCAGCATTTTTATTTAATACTTTTGTTACAATAATTGCATTATCTGGATCAGTTGGTGTATCTGGAATATAACTATTTATTGGGAATGTATATTCATCATTTATAATAGTTATTTCATTTTTATAATCAGTATAGTCATAAACATTACTTACTTTTAAAGTATATGTTTTTTGTGTATAGTCTGAGTTTTTACTATCAAAGTATGTTGGATTTAGTGTAGTTGATTGATCATAGAATAATTCTTTGATTGTACTTTTATAATCATCTTCATTTAAATCTACTACTTTTTTAGCAACTTCTTTTGTACCAGATGTTCCAGTTCCTTGATATAAAGTTAATGTCATTTCACTTATTGTACTTGCTTCAAGTGATGCTTCTCCTTCACTTGGATTTGTTAAAATCATGTTAATTCCAAATGCTGTTAAATAATCATTACTAAGTGAATAATTTGCTATTAAATTCTTTGGTTTTTCTGTTTGAACAAATACACTTCCTATATACATTTCATCTACTTGTTCATTATCATCTTGCATATTTACATCTGCAAATACTTCGAATGTATAAGTTTCATTTGCTCTTAAATTATTAATATTAATTGGAATAGAATCAGAATCAGTAGAAGCTGTTATTGTTCTTGATGAGTGAATTCCTAAAGAGTTTTTATAAACTACTTTAAAGTTATCACTTACTATTGCTCCTGATGGATCATCTACTATTATAGTTCCATTTATTTGTTCCCATGTAACATTTGTTTTTTCCCATCTTACTGTTGGAAACTCTACTCCATCTAGTTGCATTGTTGTTCCAAGATCTTTTGTATACTCAACTATTTTTTCATTATCATTAAATTCTAAAACTAATTTATAAGTATATGCGGTACCTCTATTTAATTTTATATCATCTACTTTAACTTTTACTATATCTGTATTGTCAGATGTAATTTCCAAAATAGGATCATCTTTTTCTAAATCACTTCTTGCATCATATATTTCATATCTGTATTTTTCAATACCATAATCACTATCATTAACACCAGTAGCTTTTAAGTTAAATGTTTGATTTCTTTTGTCTATTTCATATTCTAACTTTTCTATTGTAGGTGCTTGTTTTAAAGTTTTAAATGAAGCTCTTTCTGAGTATCCATTACTTACAACTAAACCATCTACTAGTATTTCACTCATTATAACACTATAAGTACTATTACTATCTAAACCAGTAAATACTACTTCTTGAATGCTTTCATCACTAAGATTTACTGCTTGATAATCTAATTTTTCACCTTTAGAATTGTAAATTGTAATTGTTACAGATGATACTTTTGAATAGTTATCTTTTGATACTTTAATTCCTAATGATTCATTAGTTGCATAACTCTTAGTGAATGATACTCCTAATGCTTGACTTCTAAATATTTTTGATAAGAATGTTTTATTATATTCTATTCCTTCAATTTCATAATCTGCTTTACAATAAATTGTGTATTCAGTATTAGGACTAAGATTTCCAACAGAAAGTAAAATATTTGTATCTCCCATAGCAGCTTCTTGTTCATAAACTACTTTTGATGTTGAGTTTTCTACTACTGTTACACTTGTAGCTGATGTTAAAATATTATCTTCATCTGTTATTTCTATTTTTGCATCTAATTTTATTGGTGTTAATACCATTTCTGTTACTTTAAATGTAGGTTGTGCTATTTTCTTTAATGGGTCTTCCTCTTCTTCTGTAGGTTCTTGAGTAGAGTTATTGTCATCATTTTGATTATTATCATCTACTACTGTATTTCCACCAGTTGAGCCTCCATTTGTTCCTCCACCTGTAGTACCACCATTATTAATATCTGCATTTGGTTTATTAATATCAGGTAATTTTTCTACAGTATCATCAACAATAATATCAATATTACCATCATTATCAATTACTAAATTACTTAATGTAATATATTCTTCATTCTTTTTAGATATAGTTTTCTTATTTAAATCAATAGTATTATCTCCAACTATGATTTTAGTTCCTTTAGCAATTGTTTTATATGATTTAGTATTATTATATATTTTAATTACTGAACCATCTACATATTCAAAATAAACATAATTACCAAAATCAATTATTTCTTCTGTTACTAGTGTTGCTCTAACATTATCTCCAATTAAAAGATATTTATTATCATTTATTCTTATTAACATATTATTAAATGATATTTTTTCATCTGATTGAGTGTTAATTGTTAATTTATCACTTTCTGTTTTGATAATTGTATTCTTATAAATATTATAGTAGAAAATAATTTTACTATCTATTGTTGATAAATCTAATCCTACAACATTTTTAAGTGGCATATATGATTTATTTGCATAGTGAATAAATGTAGATTCGTCTATTGCTACATTACCATCTGTTGATGTGAAAGTAATATTATTTTTAAGTTTTTTATAGCTATAATCTGTTCCATTTGTGAAACTATAGCTTGCTGGTTTAGTATCTTTATTATCAGAATATAAAGCATATCCATCACTAGAAAAACTATGAGTTTCTGTACTCATACTATTAACTACATATATTACTCCAAAAACTGAAAGCCCTACAGCAATTAATACAAATAAATAAAATATCCATTTATTCTTCATATATATTCACCCATATTATCAAATTATTCAATAGTATTATATCATTTATTTAATTGATTTTAAATCTTTTTTATAATTTTATCCAAATAAAAAGACGTTTTGTACGTCTATTATTTTTTATCTTCTAAATAATCTACTTTTACTTCTTTATCTATTTCTTCATTTATACTTTTTTCATCTATAATAATATCATAATCTTCTTCACTATTAGTGACTGGTATTCTTATTTTAGCATCTCCGACTATTTCTATTCCCAATTCTTTAGAAATAGTATATTTGATTGTTCTATCTTCGTTACCAACATCTATACAAGTTGGATTTTTTAAACTTCTAATTATAATTTCAGAGTCATCACTAACTTCAGTGTTATCTTTAACTTTTACTTTGACTTTTTCTTCATAGAACATTTTTTTACTTATCACATCTGTTTTTGTATTATTATCATAACTATACCAAATATTTATATCATAACTTCCATTTATTTTGATATAATCATCTTCTTTTGTACCTTTTAAATTATGATTTATTACCCAACAGCCTAGAACATTATCAACTTCTTTTTCTGCTTCTACTTCATAGTCATTTTTAAATGTTTTTTTACCCTTTCCAATTATAGCTTTTGTTACTATTTCTTTATAATTATTAAACATGATATTAGCCCTCCTATAAATAGAATATGCAATCCAATAAAAAAAGAGATAACTATTTTTTTAAATTATTGTCTCTTGCGAATTCTTTTGCATAATTATATATTCTATCTTTTGAAGGGTTATCTCTTTTTAACTCTTTATATCCTAAAAATTCATATGCATAGTTTTCATCTATTAAAAGCATTAATGATGTATCATAAATAACACCATCTTTTAACATCCATGTATGTTTACCTTTTTCATCAGAATTTTTAGTATTTTCTAAAAAACCTACATCCCCACCGCAAATTAATATATGATCAAATGAATAACTAAATTGTTTTGTTACAGTTGTACATCCACCTATATTAAATCCTGTGGCAAATATATCTTCAAAACTATTAATTACCCTAATATTTTGAGCATCTATTAAATTCCACACATCTTCACTAAAACCATGTATTTTTCCTAATTTTATTCCATTATCTATTGACCTTTTAAACTCATTATTTGTAGTATAAAGTTCTCTTAATAAATCAAAACATTTATAATCTTTTCTTTTTTCATCAATTAATAAATCTAACATTTTGTTCACCATAAAAAATATATCATAATATATAAAAAAAGCAAATTCTTTTTTTATGAATTTGCTTTAATAACTATTTATTCAACACAATTTCCTTTTGGAACTTGTTGTGTAATACAGTGGATATTTCCACCACCTAATAATATTTCACGTGCATAAACAGTTTCAATCTTACGATCTGGATATAATGCTTGTAATGTTTTAACTGCTAATTCATCATTAGGATCGTTAAATGTTGGCATAATAATTGCTCCATTACAAGTATAATAGTTTACATAACTTGCTGCTAATCTATCACCTTTTTGACGAGGTAATGTTCCATCTACAGCATCTACTCCTAAACTTTCTTCTTTAGTAATTAGAATTGGTTTTGGTACGTATAATTTATGAATTTCTAACTTACGACCTTTAGCATCTGTTTCATTTGATAAATAATCATAAGCTTCTTTTGAAATAGCATATTGTGGATCTTTTTTATTATCAGTCCATGCTAATACTACTACTCCTGGACGAACAAAATTACAAATGTTATCTACATGACCATTAGTTTCATCTAGATAAATTCCTCTTGGAATCCATAAAACTTTTTTACAATTTAAGTATTCACAAAGAGTTTTTTCAATTTGTTTTTTAGTCATGCTACTGTTTCTGCCTTCTGATAGAAGACATTCTTCAGTAACCATACAAGTTCCTTCACCATCAACATGAATAGAACCACCTTCTAAAATGAAATCATCTAATCTATATCTAGATACTCTTTCAATTTCACACATTTTAGAAGCAATTTTGTCATCTTGATCCCATGGGAAATATAAACCATCAACTAGTCCTCCCCATGCATTAAATGACCAATCAATTCCACGCATAGCACCTTTGTCATTTACTACAAAAGTTGCTCCACAGTCACGAATCCATGAGTCATCATTACTCATTTCAACAACACGAATGTTATTTCCACTTGCTAAATGAAGAACATTACTATATTGATTTCTTGAAACAACTACAGTGATTGGTTCATATTTAGCAATCTTTTTAATAACTTCTAAAAAAACTTTTTGAGCTGGTTTTCCACCTAATCTCCAGTTATCAGGACGTTCTGGCCAAATGATATATGTTCCTCTATGAGGTTCAAATTCACCAGGCATTCTAAATCCATCTTTTTTAGGAGTTGAATCTAATCTTTTCATACCCTTTTCTCCTTTTTATATTTTTATTTTTTCTTTGTTTAGCTTTTTCAATCTTTCGTAACTTTTTATCATGAACAATTGACTCCTTTCGAGATTGATTAATGATTGAATTGAATATTTCTTCATATAAATCAAATGGTTTATTGATTAGATTGGTTGAAGAAAGTAGAAGAGAGTAGAGTGCAGTTTTCACAATGTCTTCGGTATACATTCCTTGAAATCGAATGAAACCAAGTGCAGCAAATGGTGCAGCACCTAACATACATAGCCAGCTTGTCATTTCTGTACCCAATTTATCATTGAATAGGAAATAAATACCTGTAGCTATGATACAGGCAATAATAGAAAATATACTTTGTCTTAAAGATAATCCAAAGAAGATACTTTCTGTATAATCTCGTATTTCCTTGTTGATCTTGATTTCAAAATTAGATTTCATCTATTAGTTCCTCATGCGTAATAGTTAATGGACTCGATGTTGCGAAGAGTATATTTTCTACAGGAATAACAGTTTTTGTTCCTTGGTTATTGATAATTACTTTATGTTCTGCATTTTCAATCTGATACATTAGTTTTTGGTTTAATGGTAATGAAGCAGGTTCTACGATTTCAACCTGATCTCCATTTTTTAAGATAATTGTATTTGTGATATAGTCTTTCATTTTGTCTTCCTTTCTTGCCTAATAGGCATAAAAAAACAGGAACTCGGTTGTTCCCATTTTTAATTTACAGTGATTATTAGATTTAGTTGAAGTAATATTTAAAAAAATAATTATAATTACTTTTCTGT
>USNG01000009.1 GCA_900556025.1 uncultured Mycoplasmatota bacterium | reverse complement strand
ATATTTCATATTACCTCCTTTCTTCCAAATTAAAAAGACAAATTTCTTTGTCTCTTCATTAATTAAATACGCAATAACTTTTTAAAACACTACTTTTACAATAAATCACTTATTTTTTCTTCTAAATCAACTACTTCTATACTGTTTACTGCTTCATTGATTAAAGGTTCAAAATCATATTTGTCTTCTTCATTATATATATGTTTTAAACTTGGGTTGATTACTGGATGTCTTGGAACAAATACTGTGCAGCAATCTTCATAAGGTTCTATTGAAATATCATATGTATCTATATTCTTAGATATTTCTATTATATCTAGTTTATCAAATGAACAAAGTGGTCTTAATATTGGATAATTTGTTACATCATTAACAGCTAATATACTTGATAAAGTTTGACTAGCTACTTGACCAACACTTTCTCCATTAACTATTGCTAAACAATGTTTTTTCTTTGCTACTCTTTCTGCAATTCTATACATCATTCTTCTCATAATAGTTATTAGATAGTCTGGATCTAAATTCTTATATATTGTTTCTTGAATCTTTGTGAAATTTACAACTAGTAACTTACCACCACTATTATATTTTTCTAATTTTCTTGCTAAAGCAATTACTTTATTTCTAGCTTCTAGACTTGTATGAGGTCTACTTTCAAAATATAAATAATATAACTCTACTCCTCTTTTAATAGTTAAATATCCAGCTACTGGGGAATCTATTCCACCACTTAACATTAATAATCCACGTCCAAGTGTTCCGACTGGATAACCTCCTAGACACTTATATCCTTTAGTATAAATATAAACTGCTTCTTTTCTTATTTCAACATTTAACAATACATCAGGATTGTGAACATCAACTTTGCAATCAATATTTTTTAGAATATGTCCACCTAAAATATTATTCATATCCATTGATTTTATTGGATAACTTTTATCACTTCTATTAGTTACTACTTTAAAAGTTTTAAATTCTTCTTCTTTTAATACATCTAAACATAAAGATTTAATATTATTTTCACTAGTATCTTCACTTTTTATGGCTACGACTATTTCATGAATTCCAAATATATTTTGAAGTTTATTAACAATTTGATCAATATCTTCTTCTTTAGGAAAAATAAACATTCTATAATAATCATCTTGAATTTCAAAATCAAAAGAAGATAATTTATCGAAAATATTCTTTTTTAAAGTCTTAATAAAAAAATTTCTATTATCTTTTTTAGTAGTTAATTCACCATATTTTATTAATATTACTCTATTCATTTTAATAATAATTCATTCCATACTTTATCAAATACACTTAAGAATTTTTGTATTTCTTCCATAGTAGTTAAATGTGATAAACTTACTCTTATTGAAGTAGTTGATACATTTTTATTACCATTAGCTAATGCTTTTAAAACAACACTTTCTTCTAATGAAGAACATGCAGTTGTAGTAGAAACATATATTTCGTGTTTTTCTAATGCATGTACAAATGTTTCAGATTTAATTTTCATTAAACTAAAGTTGACTATTTGAGGAACACATAATTCATTTGAATTGATTTGAATTGGGTATTTAGAAAGTCCTTTCAATAATTCTGCTTTTAATTTTTCACATTTTTTGATATTTGAATCTAATTTATCGTTCATTAATCTCATTGCTTTTGAGAAAGAAACAACTAATGGTAATGCTGGAGTTCCTCCTCTGAATGGGCAATTTTCTGTTGTACCATAGATTAATGTGTCTATTTGTAAATCTCTTCTTTTATATAATATTCCTATTCCTTTAGGAGCATATATTTTATGTGATGAGAATGAAGCTAGATCTAAATCACTTAAATAGAATTTTGTTTTTCCTAATGCTTGTGTTAAGTCACTATGAAATATAACATTTGGATTCTTTTTATTAATCACTTGTCTTATTGTTTTTAGAGGTTGTTTAAAGCCTGTTTCTGAGTTAACAGCACAAATACTTACTAATATAGTATCTTCTCTTATAAGACTTTCTAAATGATGCAAATCTATTTGTCCATTAGGAAGAATATTTACAAAGTCTACTTCATATCCAATACTGCTTAAATAACCCATTACTTCTAAAACACTTTTATGTTCTAGTTTTGATGTTATTATATGTTTACCTTTTTTTACATATCTAAATGCTACTCCTTTTATAGCAGTAGTGTTACTTTCACTAGCTCCACTTGTAAATATTAATTCTTTTGGATGACAATTTAATATATCTGCTATTTGATTAGTTGCTTGCATTAATAATTCTTTTGATTTCATTCCAAGAGTATGAATTGAATTAGCATTGCCTATAAATTCACGAGTAACTTTGCAATATGAATCTAATACTCTTTCATCTACTGGAGTAGTAGCACTATAATCTAAATAAATCATTTTTTACACTTCCTTATATTTCTTGTATAACTGTTAAAATAACTGGTTTACATTGAGTAGTTTTAAATAAATAAGCTCCTACTTTTTCACGCATTTCATTTCTTATTTTAACATAATCAGCATATTTTTCATTAAATGTATTTTCTTTTATATTTTCTAAACTTATTCTTTTAATTTCATCTATTATATCCATATTATCTTTTTGATAAATAAAACCTCTTGTTATTATTTCTGGACCCACTAGTATTTTTTTATCTTTTTTACTTAATGTAGCTGATATTAATACTAAACCATTTTCTCCAAGTAATTCTCTATCTTTAAGTACTAATTCTCCTACATCTTCACTACTTTTTCCATCAATTAATATATCATCTACGAATACTCTGTCAAAGTTATCTACTAATTTACCATTTTCAAATGTAACAATGTAACCATTTTCTTTTAGCAATATGTTTTCTGTTGGTACTCCTACTTCATGAGCTAAATCACCATTTACTACTTGATATCTGTATTCTCCTTTTATAGGCATATAATATTTAGGATTAAATAATTTAACTAATAACATTAAATCTTCACTTGAAGCATGATGTCTTACACTTTTATCTTTTGGTATTGGTGCAATATTAACACCTTTAATAGCTAATTCATTCATAATTTTAACAAGCATTTTTTCATATGCATCATAACTTGGTTCAGCAAAACATATTGTATCTGTTTGTTCTAATGTAATAAATTTATCATGACCAGCTAATATTCTATTTATATTAGTGTATGGTGCTTCTCTATCATTACTTATTAAAATTATAGTATTATCATTTTTTAAATCTGTTAAATTACCAATTAAATTTTCATCTACATTTAGATATCCTGTTTTGATACATAAATTAACTATTGAATGTAGTTCTTTTCCCATTATAACTACTTTTCTGTCTTTTCCTTTTATTGAATTAAATATTTCTTGAATAGTATATATATGTAATGGTAAAACAGTAAATATGATTCTTCCTTCTTGTTTGTCTACTAACTTTTTAAAGAATCCTTCTAGTTTATGATTTGGACTTGTGTGTCCTTTCTTTTCAGCAAAAACGCTTTCTGCCATTAAACAAAGAACTCCTTGTTTTCCAATATATGCTAGTTTTCCTAAATCCATATCATAATGTCCACTCATAGTTGGATCTATTACAAAATCTGCCATATAAACTATAGCTCCATCTTCAGTATTAATTGAAAATCCATATGTTTCTGGACTACTATGTGTTACATTAAATGGAAATACACTAAAGTTTTTGAAATCTATTTTTTTATGTGCAGGAATTACATTTAAGTTTTTAATTTGAACTTTTTCTTCTGCACATTGTATCTTAATTATTTCACATGTATAAGGTGAAGCATATACTTGTAATTCTGGTATTAATTTCAATAAATCTGTTAATGCTCCCATATTTTCATGATGTGGATGTGATATAAATAATCCTACAATATTTTCTTTATTTTTTACTAAATAAGAAAAATCAGGAATTACATAATCTATTCCGTATACTTTATCTGGTGCATACTTAATACCACAATCAAATATTAAAATTTTACCATCTATATTAACTGTATATATGTTTTTACCATTTTCATTTAGGCCACCTAAACTCATTATATTTATTTTACTCATTATATCATCTCTCCCTTTAAAAGTTTAAATTGCTATTGAAATTATATCACAAAGTAAGAAAAAAAACTAGTCTAAAGAATAATTTCAAGCATTTTAAAAGCACACTTATAATTGTGTGCATTCTTCATTTAGGATTCCTCTTTCTTATTAACTACATCTATTCCACTATAAATATATTTTAAACTATCACTTATATTAATAGTGTTATAGTATTCATTTTTAATCATTTCTATTTTAGGTGGAATAGAAATTAATACATTAAAGAGCATTCGCTCTTCTTCTAAAAGTGTTAAGTTTTCACTATAAACATCAAGTAAATAATTAAAGTCTAGTTTATAGCCTTCTTTTCTATAAAATTTATATAAATCTAAAATAGGAGTATCAACCAAATAGTTATCAAAACTTAATAGATAACCTTTATCCCTGTATATAAAATGTTCTAGTGAAAGATTATTGTGATTAGTACATACTCTTTCTTTTGTTTTATTTTCTACTTTTTTATACCATTTATCTAATTCACTTTTAGCATATTTTAGTGAACTATCTATAACTGAATAATTTCTAGCAAATAAATAATGAGATGGAGACATATAAACTTCTTCTTCAATGCTTTCTATAATATTCAAATAATATTCTTTTAGATATTCTATATTACTAGATAATTTATTATAAATATTTTTATACTTATTTTTATTTATTTCTTTAAAATAAAGAGTTTTATAATGAAGAAGTGAAACTACTCTCATAAATTCTACTCCTTTAGTCATTTCATGATGTGGTTTACTTTCTATGAATTCACTTCTTATAAATTTTTCATCATTATCTATTACTTTTGGAAAATTATCAAAATTTCTACTTTCAAGAAAGTCATATAATTCTAATAAATCTTTTTTATACTTCTTTTTTACTACTTTATCTTCAATTAGAACACTATTTTTATATTTAGTCATTTACTTGTGGGATAATTATTTTATCTCCTACATTTAATTCACCTATATTATTATAAAGTTTTAATTCTTCTAAAGTAGTATTATATTTATTACATATATTTTCTATAGTATCTCCACTTCTTACTATATAAACTTTATATGTATAGTATTTATTTTCATTAACAAAATTATTAGTTATATTGCTAATATTGTCTTCTATATTAATATTATTATCTTTTATATTGTTTTCTTTTACATTTTCTTCTTTCTTAATTTCTTCACTATTAAAATAGTTATCTATATAATTATTTAAATCATCATTTTCCATTTCTTTATCATCTTCACTCTCTTCAATTATATTTTCTTCTTTACTAAGCATACTTTCTAAAGATTCTTTTTCATCACATGTAATAAGTAAATCAATATTTACTTTTAAAACATCTTTTATTGGTTCATATTTAAAGTCATCTATTTCTATATTAATAGTATCTTTATCTATTCTTTTTGATATAGCTACACTAAACGGAATTGTGTAATAGAATTCTTCTTCTTGAACACTTGCTTCAGTTAATTTATATGTACCACTTATTACTACTGTACCTTCTATAATATCTTCATTGATTTTATAATCATGATCTAAACTGATATTTGTTAGTTCTCCTATTTTTGTTTTAAAAATAATATCTTTTTTTAATGGAATAATTTCTTTCATATATTCTCCTTTCAGTTAAATATATGAGGCATTAATATTTTTAGAACAAAAGAAAAAGGAACACTAGTTCCTTCTAAAATAAATCATTATATATTTCTATATAGTTTTCTATATATTTGAAGTCTATTCCTTCTTTTAAGTTTTTATCTAAGAATTCTATATCTCTTTGATTGCTTTTTGGAATATAGAGAGTTGTAATTTTATTTTTTTTGCATGCCATTACTTTTTCTTTTATTCCGCCTACTTTTAATATATCTCCTTTTAGAGTTATTTCACCTGTCATTGATATATTGCTTGTGATAACTTTTGATTTTATTAAAGATAATATAGCTGTTGTAATTGCGATTCCTGCAGATGGACCATCTTTTGATATTCCACCTTCTGTAAAGTGAATATGAATGTCTTTTTCTGAAAAGAACGATTCATTTATTTTGAATTTTTTAGCATTACTTTTTATATAACTTATTGAGACTTCAATACTTTCTTTAGTTATATCACCTAGTGAACCTGTGAATGTATATTTTCCTGCTCCTTTAAAGTCACTGCATTCTATATCTAGAGTTGTTCCCCCTAGTGTTGTACATGCTACAGCTCTTACTACTCCTTCAGTAGTTATTTCTTTGTAGTCAGTACTTAAATATAATTCTTGATCTAAATATTTTATTAAATCTTCATCATGTATTCTAACACTTACTATTTTTCTACTTGATTTTATATGTTCTGTAATAACTTTTCTTATTATTTTATTAATACATCTTTCAAGTTCTCTGACACCTGATTCACTTGTGTAATTTGAAATTATTTTTCTTATTGTTTCTGTTTCAAATTTAATGACATTATTTTTTAATCCATGTTTTTTTAGAATAGATGGTATTAAATAATTTTCTGCGATATATAGTTTTTCTTCTTCTGAGTAACCTGTTAAACTTATTATTTCTAGTCTATCTAACAAAGCTACTGGAATACCTGTTATATCATTTGCTGTTAATATAAATAATACTTTACTTAAATCTATTTCTTCATCTACATAATTATCTGTGAATCTCTTGTTTTGACTTACATCTAAAATATCAAGTAGTGTTGATGCTGGATCTCCTTTATAATCTTTTTTTAGTTTGTCTACTTCATCTAATAAAAATACTGGGTTTTTACTTCCACACTTTATAAGTGAAGATACAATTTTACCTGGATTAGAGCCTATATATGCTCGTCTATGTCCATTTAATTCTGCTGAATCACTCATTCCACCTAAAGATATTTTTACAAAGTTTCTATTTAATGCATGTGAAATTGATTCTGCGAATGTTGTTTTACCTACTCCAGGAGGACCAACTAAACATAATATTGGACTATTTATGTCTGGAGAAATACTTTTGACTGCGATGTATTCGATTATTCTATTTTTAGCATTTTGCATTCCATAGTGAGAAGTATTTAATTTCTTTTCTATTTTCAATAAATCTTTTTCGTCTTTAGTTTCATAGTACCATGGTATTTGTAATAAATACTCAATATAATTTCTAATTATACCTGCATCTGGACTCATTTCACTAGAAGCATTATATCTTTCAATTTCACTAATTAATTTAATCTTTATTCTATCTGGATATTCTCCATATTTTACTTTATCTCTATAATTAATTACATCTTCATCTTTTGTATTAGATTCACCTAATTCATTCTTGATTACTTTTAATTTTTCTTTTAATATAAATTCTTTTTGAGTATCATCTAATCCTTTTTTGATTTCAGTTTCTATGTGTCCTTCTAAATCTATTACTGCACTTTCTATAGCTAATTCTTTTATTAATGTTTTGCTTCTACTTATTGGACTACTATCAAGCATTAGTGATAATTTTTTATCAAAAGATAATTGTAAAAATGCACCTATTATATCAGTTAATTTATCAAGTGATATATTTCCTTTTACCATAGACATAATAGAATTAGTTATAAATGGATTTTTATTAACATAATTTTCTAATTCATTTATTAATTTTCTATAATATGCTGTTTCTTCTATTTCTGCTTCGTATGTATCTATATTTGTTATGATACTATCTAATATATCTTCTTCATTTGTATAATTTACATAACTTATTACTTTTACTCTATAAAGACCAGAAATAATTATTCTTTTATTTCCGTTTGGTAATTCAATAACGTTTTTAATTTTACCAACTACTCCGATTCTAGGTAAATCAGAAATATCTGGTTTTTCTTCAAGTGAATTTAGAGGACATACAACCAATACTTCGTTATCATGATAAATTGAGGAAATCTCTGTTACTTTTTTACTTACTTCACTTTTAATTTCAACTCTAACTTCCTGATGAGGTAGTAAGACTAGGTTCTTTAACAAGATAACTGGTAAATTGCTTTTAATCATTTGTATGCCTGCCTCCTCGTCTTATGGGTATTTATTATAAGAGCAAAAATTAAAAATGTAAACACTTAAAATGAAAATTTCACATAAAAATTTTTGCATAAAAAAATGGTTAATTTTTTTAACCATTTTCTTTCTTTGTTAAATCTTTTTTAGTTATTTTTATTACTGGTAATACTTGACAAGAAGTTGTTTTAGATTCACCATATAATTTAGATTTTCCAGCATCTATCTTAGAAAATGCGTATCCTTTTAATGTGTTATAATCTGTCATTGTCCAGTAACATGAACCAGAAGCATCATATAAGAATTTAAATTTATCATTCATGAATTCAAAGTATCCATTTAATGAAGATGCTTTATTTAATTTTTCATCTACTCTTGTACTAGAATTCATACTTCCAACTATTATATTTGATAATGTTGGTGTTATCATATTTGATGATTCTATATCTTTTGATATTATTTTTAATATATCACCAGCAGTTAAGGCACTATATTCAACATTCCAGTTAGATGCGACACTATTTAGTGTATCATTATAATTATCAAATGTTGATTCTGTAAATTTATTTAAAATATTAGGTATTACTGTGATAGTTTTATCGCCTAATTTATTATTTTCATCAATTACTGTTGTACTTAAGCATGTATCACTAACTTTAGTACAGAAGTTATCTTCAACTACATCATATAATAATGTATTTCCAAAAGCATAATCTATTGAACTTGCATTATTACCTTCTACATATTGCTCTGCTGTTACTTTTATAACAACTTGAATTGGAGCTTCTACGTCATAATTTGAATTGCTCTTAAGTTTATTTTGCTCTGATTGATTAAACTCATATGCTTTTGTTCCCCATTGACTATCAAGTGTATCATTTCCACCATCTAATGGCCAAGATGCGCTTACTTCAAATGTTGCTGTTCCTCCATTAGATTCCACTACATAATTACTTAAATTTATATTTATATGGAATGGATAATTATGTGAAAATGATGTTTCTAAAGCATTAGATGTAATATTACTATTTCCCTCTGTATTATATTCAGTATCAAGAATTCTTGCTGATAGTATATCATATTTTACTTGAGCAATTGAGTCACCATGATTTTGAATATTAATTTTTTCAGTAATTGTATCCATTCCTGGGTATATAGTTGGTATTGAAATAACTACATTATTTGAAACAGCTTCTCCATTTTTAGATAATTCAATATACCAAGCTTTAACTCCAATTTCAGTATCTAGTGAAGATAATCCACTATATGCAAACCATGCTAGTGTTGTGAAAATTAAAGACACTACAATGAAAACTAAGGAAACTAAATTAAGTTTTAGATATAATTTATGTCTTTTTTTCATTTTAGCGCCTCCTTTTTATTTTCTCTTAGAGTTTATTTCTTCTTCTTTTTTCTCTAGTAGTGTTACTAATATTTCATAACCTACTATTAATATTAATGGAATAACTATTATTAATCCAAATCCTGTACTAGTACTTACAAGTTTATATATATATGATAATAAAATTGTTTTATATATTACTTTTCCATATACTTGACTTTCTTTTACTACTGGGTCTTCAACCAAGTTTGCTATACCTTTAGTATGGAATAGTAATTTGCCATCCTCATCATTTTCTATTTTTACTATTTGGTGAGTAATTACTTTTCCTTTAAAGTTAGATTGTGTTCCAAGATAACTAATGTTATCGCCAACTTTTAATTTATTCGGCTTTACATCTTTTGATATTAATACATCTCCAATGTTATATTTTGGTTTCATAGAACCAGTAGCTACTGCAAATATTCTATAGTTAAATAATGACAATTTATTATTACTAAATCTTTGTAAGAATACTACTAGTATAAATGCTAGTAAAACTATTATTATAAATGTTTTAATTATAGTGAAAATTGTCTTTAATACTTTGTTGTTCTTTAATTTCTTCATTCTATACACCTTATAAATCCTGAGCTTTAGCTAAGTATTCATCCATTTCTTTCTTAAATTTTTTCTTTATATCACTACTTCCTAGAATATTTCTATTTTTATCATTATTAATTTCTATATTAACCATTTGTAGTAATTTTTCTTCTGATACTTTAATACCATTATTTAATAATATTTCCATAGATCTTTTAACTTGCTCAGTAATCATTAATACTGCGTATTGAGTAAGTTTGTCTCTTTGACTTTTTCTTGTATTAGAAATTGAATCTAATACATAATAATTCATTAAAAATGCATCATCTAGTATATCTCTTAAATACATATTACCACTTGTATCATATAATTTATTTTTACTTAATTCATCATCTAAATAGTTCATTAAAAAGTTCCATAATTTTGTTGCTTCTCTGAAATTAGGGTTCTTTAATATAAGGTTTGTCTTTTTAATTGGTGATGTTACAAATGATGCATGTATTTTCTTTAGTGATACTATCATTTCGCATCTTTGCCATAATGTAATATATTCTTTTAATATTTTTAATCTTCTTTTTATATCTTTTACTTGAGAATCAAAATCACCACTTTTAGCACCATTATCTATTTCACTAGCACTAATTCTTAAACTAATTTTTACTCTATCTTTTCCATTACTAGTGGTTGATGTGTATTCTAATTGTTTTTGATCTTTTGATTCTAATTTTTTTAGTTTTTCTTCCATTAAAATAATAAATCTTAATGTTTCATGAACTAAAGTATAAATAAATCTATTTTCATATGTGTTATATGTTTCTTCACGAAGTAATACAAGTATTTTAGATGGCTTAATTTCTTTATCACTTATTACTTTTTCAATATAATTGCTATGTTTAGCTAAATCTTTTACACTTTCTACTCCAATTTTTTTGGCTTTTTCTATTTGTTGAGTTTCAGTTTCAGTAATTAATGCTACTTTTGGAACTCTAACTATTTTATCAATATACGGAAATGTCTCTTCCATTATTTCTAGCCATTCTGTAGAACCAAGTGTATTATCTAAGTCTGCTAGATAGTGCATATTTGAATCTGTATTTTTTAGAAAAAGAGTACATTGCTTTTTTAATTCTTTGTCAATTTCTATACTAGTTTTAGCCATCTAAATCACTCCTATACTGATTTCTTTAATCTTTCTAAAAATTCAATACATTCCTTCATTTTACCTTTTCCTACTGTTGTATCTAGGTATTTTATGAATCCATCTATTTCATCACGAATTTGTGCGATATTTAATTGATCGAATTTTCTTAATACTTTTTGTGCTAAGAAATAATCTATTGCTTCTATTTCGCCACCACCACTAGCTACATATACAGCAGTAAAGTCTCTTAATTGTTTCATAATACGATTACCAAAAGCAACTCTAAAGTGAGCAATAACATAATCATCTATTTCTTCAACCATTTTGATTGATTTTTGAGATAATTGATGTTCTTCAAATGCTTGTTTGAATAATCCTTCTAAGTAGCTTGAATTTATAGCTACTGCTTCTTGTTCTCTACATTCGAATGGATCTATTTTCTTATTAATATCGATAGGCATTGCTCTGTCATATACTTTATCTGTTACCATGAATGTTGAGTCATCATTATTGATTGTACCGATGTACCATAAGTTTCCTGGTAAGTGTAATTTACCTTTATCTAAACGTTTTGGATCATCTGGCCATATTGTTGTTACTAATTCAATTTCCCATTCACTTCTTTGAGGAATTTCTAAAATTGATAGCATTTCTGCAAAATAATATTCAACACGTGCTATATTCATTTCATCAAGGATAATTGTATGAACATTATCATCATAGCCAGCTAAATACAATTCTTCTAATACATTTGATTCATTGAATTTTTTAGTAAATTCATTGAAGTATCCAAGTAACTCAGTTTTGTCTCTCCATGATGGTTGAACTGATGCAATACATGAATCATTTTTTACAAATTTACCCCAAGCATATGCTAGAGATGTTTTACCTGTACCAGAAATACCTTGTAGGATAATTAATTTACCACAAGCAAGACCACCAATAAATGCTCTTAATAGATGAGCTTCATAATATAAGTGAAGTTGACTTGCTGCAAAACATCTTAAATTATCTACTAATTCTTCTAATGTGAAGTTATTATTATAATTTTTGATCTTATAATTTTCATATTCTTGATCAATTCTAACAAGTTTAGGAAAACGTACATTTCCAGCTTCATCTAAATCTTCAGTAGCTACTTCTCCATCTTCAGGATTTTCACCATTTTTAGCTTCTTCATTATTTTCATCTTCTGGACTAAGTCCTAATTGAGAAACTTTCATAGCCATTAGTTCATCTTTTTCTTTCATTAATTGTTTTACTTTATCATTAAGTTCCCCAATTTCATCTAATAATTCATCTTGATTTAATTTTTCTTTTCTTAGTCTAAATATTTTTCTAATACCCATAAATATAAGTACTAAAATTGCTCCGACTAGAAGTACAAAGAATGCAACTCCAAGTCCAACAAATATCCATTCTATTCCACTAAAACTTCCTTTATAATTACTTATTATTTGTTTATAATCTCCATAATTAAACATTTGTACAAAGCCATTTATAAAGCCTTTGACTATCTTTTCTACTCCATCAAAGAATATAGATATAAATTCGTAGAAAAAACGTAAGAATGTATTCATAAATTACTCCCCTCCAAAATCACCCAATTTTTTTACATTTTCTTTAACTATTTTATCTAATAGTTCTTCAGGTACTTCACTCATTAAACTTGATATATTTTTGATATCTTTATCTACAAAAATATAATCAGCTAAATATAAGTAACCTAAACTTTTTTCATTTGCTTTAATTTCTTCATTCATTAAGAATGCAAAATTATAACCTTGTTTTTTAAGACTAGTTGTAATTTTCTTATTAGAAATTAATGTTTTAGTATCTAATAATATATAAATATGATTTTTAGCATAATCATCTTCAATAAGCTTTAATAAACCAGCCATTTTCTTTTCTTTTTCATATAATCCATTTGGTATATAAATTATATATTTCTTATTATAATCATAAGACATTATATCTTTAGCAATTCTACTTGATAATAAAGTTAATAATACAACTACTTTATCTTCTGATACAATTCCTTCATTATATGTCTTATCAACTATATAATCGCTATATACACTACTGAATGAGATGTTGTGATTTAATACAACTGAATATAAGTCTTTCTTATTAGTTATCTTATTAAATGTTATTTCAAATGTATCAGTTTCTAGTTTCTTATAACTTGCTTCCATTTCTTCTAAACATTTATTTTGAATTTCAATGATGTTATAAACTAAATAGTTTATGTATTCTAAATCCCAATTACTATATTTTCTTAATGTTTTTTGATAGAAGACTGCTCTATCACTTTCATCATAACTACTTTTATCAAGGCTTGAATATAAAAGAATTAAATCTTCATATGTCTTAATAATTAATCTTTGTTTTTCATCTCTAATATTTTTCTTAGTTAACTTTTCAGCTAATTCAGTAATTGCTTCTTTTACGCTAGTATTACTTTTAGCACTTTCTGCTAAATAATATTTACTAGAAATATAAGTATCTATAAAGTCATTTCTAAAGCTTGATTTAATTACATATGTCTTTTGACCTTCAAGAATGATATCCATTATTTGATTGATTTCTTGTTTTTTAACTTTAATAGCTTTATCAATTATATTTTTAGCTTTTGTATTATAAGTCTTAATTTTTAAATCGTTTACGTTTACATTTATTGGTTCACTTTTTGTATTTTTTTCATTTTTTCCCATATTTTTGTCAAGCTTCTTTACTACTTTTTCTGCTTCTAATGTAACAGTATAAACGTTATTATCTTTATTTTCTTTTTGTTCTTTTTTAATTATCTTTTTAATTTTTTTATCTACATCACTAGTATCAGCTTTTATTATTCTGAACATTGATGTTTTACTTAACTCTTCTTCAATTTGTTCTGGAGTTTTCTTTGGTTCAATTATTTCTTCTTCATCTTCAGTTTTTTCTTCTACTTTTGATGATTCTTTAGGCTCATAGCCTTCTTTTTTAACACTTACAACTCTAAACATAGAAGTTTTACTTAATGCTTCTTCTGTTTTTGGTTCTTCTTTTTCTTCAAAAATAGGTTCTTTTTCAATGATATTTTCTTCTTTTCTCTCTACTTTTTTTGGAGTTTCAAATTCATCTAAATCACTGAATTCATCTTTCTTAAGATTTTTAAATAAATTAATTATTTTATTTACTATCATTCTTATTTGTTTTTTCTTCTTCATACTTTCCACATCGTTCTTAAAAGTTAGATTAAATAACAATAAAGTTATTATTAGGGCTATTACTACTGCTGGATTAAATATTGTTTTTCTTAATATTCCAAATCCTCCAAGAACTTTTACTACCTTTCCTACTATTTGACTTTGATCTATTGGATCATCTTTCGAATTATTTGCATCTCCCTTAGTAATATAAGTTCCATTATATATTTCAATTACTCTATGAGTAATATAATTTCCATCTTGTTTAAATGTAATAACATCATTTGTATTAACATCTTTTGTAAGCTTTAATACTATCCAATCCCCTGCATTAATATAACTCTTCATACTTCCTGTTTGGACTTCAAACATTGAGTATCCAAAAAAGTTAGCATAATCATTTTTTAAAATTTTAACTTGAAAGCCTGAATAAAAAAATACAAGCAATATAACTGCGAATATTCCGATCAGGATGTTTAATGATACGTTTGCCACTTTTTCAACAACTTTATTCATTTTCCTCATACTTTTACCCTACTATCTTTTACTCTATTAATTCTATCATATTAACTAAATTCATGCAATAATATTAGATAATTTTTTTTATAAAAAAGACTTTATTTTATTAAAAGTCTAATTCTTTTTATTTAGTAAAATTCTTGGTGAAATTTATTGTTTTGTAATTGAAAATAAACATAAAAACAGACAAAATAAGGACTATTATTGCATCAAATCTTAAATATATATAAATTAATATTATTGATAAAAATATATAGTTTAAAATGCATCTTCTATAGTTATATAATGCTGTTATGATTAATAAAATAAATATATCAAATATGATTGAATAAATATAAAAATTAATATCAAATGCTACTTCACTACTATGAATTAAATATAATATTGATACTTCAAATATTTTAAATAAAGTTATAAATATACTGAATATTATTATTTTATTTAAATACCATTTATTTACACTTTCTCTTATCATTATATTATCTAATGAATAATTTAAATCATAAGTATAATAGTCATATACTAAATACACTAATAATCCAATTTCATATATTTTAATTAATTCATATAAGTAACTTAAATTTGATAATTTTGGAAAATTAATAAGTACTAAGAATTCATCTATATTAAATTCTATTTGTTTGTTTCTTAAATAAAATAGTATTACTCCAAATATTAAGCTTATCAAGTATATTGCAATATACAAAATATTCTTTTTGAATCTTTCTAATAATATTTTAGATTGTATTTTCATATAATGTCTCTTTTCTTCTTTACCGCAAAATAATATAATAATTTGCATATTCCTATTAATAGTAACGTCTCGATAGTTGAACATAATATTTCTAAATAAAATGTAGAATATTCTATATTAAAATAATAGTCATGAAACAACAATGGCATGTTATAAAAATGCAATATTTTTACTGATTTAGATGGTAATGCTGTAAAGCTTGAACAAATTGCAATCAAAATTATATTTGCGTAGTCCTTAAATAGCATATATAACAAATATAACGTTACATTTATTATGCAGGAGATAGTCAACCCTCTTAAGGAAAAAAATAACATGTAACTTATAAATGATATATTATATATCGGATGAGAAATTACCGAAAAATCGTTATAACAGAAAATTACTGCTCCAGCTATAGTTAAAAGTAAACCTATAATATTTAAAAATATTGTCCCAAATATTATTACTTTTAAACTATCATCTATCATTTGCTTATAATTTGTATTTCTTATCAGTATATTGTATTCTAAGCAATAGTTCTTTATTGAATACATAGTGAATAACCCTGTAGATAAATAAAACATTGTTAAATAAATTGGAGTCGTGTTAATACTATATAATCTTACCCAAAAATTTTCGCTAGCTAGTCCTGAAAATGTCGGTATACACACACCTAATACAATAATCAAATATATTAAGACATGATCCTTGACAGTTAGAATTTGTTCAACTCTGTTTTTTAATATTTTCATAAACTTCCTTATTATCAAAATAATATATTTTTTCTGTTAATTTATGCAGATCTTCTATAATATGTGTACTTATTATTATTATTCTATCTTTTTTAATTTCATTTAGATAATCAATTATTTTTTTGACTGTTTTTTCCTCTATTCCATTGAATGGCTCATCTAATATTAATATTTTAGGATTTTCCATTATTGCTTGAGCTATTCCTAATTTTTGTTTCATTCCTAAAGAGTATTTACTGTATTTTTTATCTTTTTCATCTGTTAAGTTAACTATATCTAATGCTGCTAATATTTCGTTATCTCCTATCCTATTTTGTATTTTAGCTAATAATCTTAAATTTTCAAATCCAGTTAAATCTGGAAAAAATGATGGATTTTCTATTAATGCTCTCAAATCTTTCGGAAATTCATTTTTAAAATTTAAATTTTCACCATCAAAAAGTATTTCTCCGCTCGTCGGAAGCATAAACCCTGCAATCATCTTCAAAAATACACTCTTACCACTGCCATTTCTACCATAGATTCCATATACATTTCCAGTTTCGAATTTTAAATTAATCTGTTTCAATATCTCAACTTTTTTAAAATTTTTATTAACATTTTTAAATTCAATTTTCATTTTAACTCCTAATTACAATCTATAATTAATTTTTCTTTATCTTTATACATAAAATATAAGAATACATATGATATACATAGCATAATAGTTGGAACTACAAGTGGTGCCAAAACTCCATAGCTGTCATTAAATGCTAGTACATTAAATATACTTAATATTACACCTAGGTTTATTTTAAATATTTTTCCTAATAATATAGTGTTTATTCCTAGCTCTAGTATCAATTCAATTGCAATAAATGTTAGGTAAGACAATATTGATGAAACATAATAATTATGTTTTTTTCTAACTATGCATAATGATATATTACAATACAATATAGAATGGATTGTAATATTTATTAAATACATTATTATAAATAAATATGGATTTGTTGTAGTCGAATTTTCCCAGATAATATCTTGCATGTTAAATGTTTCAAATGTTTTTGTATTTGCATAACTTAAAACAAACATTACAATTGCAATTATAGGTAATATTAATGCACCTTTATATGAAATAGCAAGTAAATTTATTTTACATTTTTTAAAAGTTTTTCTTGTTAGTTCGTTTTTTATGATCCCATTTTTTAAATATTTTGAGATATAATATAAGCTTGGCATACTTACTGCGAAAAATAAAACCATTGATATATAATTAACTTTATGTATTATATAGCTAACTTCTGAAAAAAAATTAGGATAATATTTGTCTTCTAGTAAATCATTGCAATAACTTATATATTCTTCATCTTCAAAATTGGATAGAGAACATTCCGTAACATATTTATTATATGTATCATTTATCCCTTGAACCTCATTCTTATATTCCAAATGTCCATAAACAACTAATGAAAATAAAAATAAAAAACTGATTATTAAAGGTATATTATTAAATATTATTTTTTTCATTTTTTCACTCCATTAATTAAAATAAAGAAAATTTGCATTATATTTTGTTATTAATTATTACTGTTCATTGTCCAAAGAGCAGAATGATAAGTGGTTAACAATGTTGCATCAACTCTCCATACGCTTAATCTGTAATTTCCTAGTGTGGAAGACGTTGAACTAAATTTTCCAACATGTCCTAATGTTGTTACAATACCAGAATGAAAATCACCATTATCTAAAAATGGTTTAGCACCTATTTTGCAATTAGGACATGGATCTGTTAATTTTGTAAAAGCATCTAAGTTTTCATAAGTTTGTCTTGAATAGTTTGTTTTTGTTCTCCAAAATGTGTATTGTGCTTGGTTTTTGTCAAGTTCTTTGCTGAATGAAGTTCCTACTGGCGATGGATATGTTGCTGCTTTCACTATGACATAATTTGTTACAATTGCAATTGTTAGTACAAAAAACGTTATTGCTAAATATTTTTTCATATATTTCCTCCTTTCTTTAATACTTTATTTGCAAATTTTCTTTATTACATATTTATATATTTATATTATCATATAAACTATTTTTTTCAAATAAAAAAAATACGAATTAATTCGTATTTTATTCTTCATCTCCGTATTTTATTTCTACGATTAATGCATATAAATTATATACAAAGAATATGAAACTTGGTACTAGAACTGTGAATAAGAATCCCCATTTAGATTCAACTAATCCTAAGAATGTTCCAAAACCAGCAATAGTTTTAGTTCCTTCTCCGATTAAGAATTCATATGAGTAAGAGTCACCATTTTCAAAAGTAATAGCTTCACTATCTAAATGTACTTGACCTACAGTACCTATTTCAATATTTGCATTTCCTTTAGAATCAATTCTATATGCGAATAGCTCATCTCCAACTTGTATGCTTTTCATAAGTTTGTCTTCTACAAGAATAATATCACCCTTTTTATAGTTTTCATTAGCTATTTTATCTTTAATAATAACTATAGAAGTATCTCCTACTTCTGTTACTCCATAATTATTGAAGTTTAATAATAAGAATGTCATAACAATTGCATAAGCAAAGAATACAAGAGTTAAAACTCCTAGAAAAAATTTTTTTATTGCATTTAATACCTTCATACTTTACCACCTATTCTATATTATCATAGTTGAAAATTAATATCAACTACCTTTACATTCATCTGTAACACCAATAACAAAGTTATCAGTTAATTTTTCACTACTATCATATACTATAAAGCTTTCACTAGTTTTACCTTTAATAGTAAATTCTATTTCATTAATATTGCCTTCTTGATTAGAACCTTTAACTAGACTTGAATCTACATCAATTATTTTTGTACTTCCATCATATGATATATTTACACATTTATTTGTATCGTATGAATTTGTTATAGTTAATCTATTATAATCATTATAGTTTTTATAAGAAGATGTTATTTCTCCTTCTTTAATATTATTATATTTTAGTATATATGTACCTTTTAAAGTCTTTTTATATGGTGTTTTACTAGTAATAGTTACATTTACTGTGACATCACCTAGATTATATGTTTCATCTGTTTTGACTACTTCAAAATATAAATTATTTTTAGCAATCATACTTTTCCATGTGTATCCTTTTAATTCACATTCTGTTTTAGTTAAATTACTTGTATCAATATTTGAATTATTTACACATGTACTTGTGGATGATAATACTCCTGTATATTTATCTTTTCCATTTGATAAACACTTTAATGAATTTTTTTGATCACCTTCTATACTACAAATCATTTCATATTCTATATCAGTATCTGTTACTTGATCTAAATTATTATTTTGAACTACTAAATCTACTTGTGAACCATTCCATAAAGTATTTACAGTAGTTTTACCTGTAGTTGATAAGTCTTCACTTTCAAAATAAAAACCTTGTGATTTTAAATATTGATTCCATACTTTATTTGATACATATTTAGCTAAAGAAACGGAACTTATGAATAAGAAACTAGCTAATATGATTAGAATTAATAAAACTCTTTTTTTCTTTTCCATAATATTCCTTTCTATACCTTTTGCCAACTTTTTATTTCAATATCTATATAATCTACTAAATTAGAATATATTTCATCGTTATATTCTTTTGGGAAAGATATTCTTAATTTATAATTATTTTTTGATTCTTTTAGATAATCTAATTCTTCTATTGGAAGATTACATACTAGTTCATTATCTTCATTTCTTGAGAATGTTTCATCACAAGTAATAAGTAATGTTTCTGTTTCACCATCTATTTTATATAATTCTATATTTAATGGTACTAAATGAAATGTTTTAATAGTCATTTGATATTCTATTGTAACATCACTTATTTTTTTATCTTTACTGTTACTTACTGAAAAATCAAAATCATTTGTATATCCTGGTTTTAGATCAGTAATTGGAAGAGATAACTTATCTACTTCTTCTGCATTAAAGATGAATTTAGCTATTTTTTGATTACCAGCAGCTAGTGTATTTGAATTAAATATTGAATAAGTAATACCTAATCCAAATACTACTAGAGCCATAATCATTAATATTTTTAATACTTTATATTTCATTCATGCACATCCTTACTTAGCAATAAAATACTTTTCTATAGTATTTATTTTCACGTTATCACTATATAAATCAAATACAAATTTATATCCATTACTTTCAAATTTACTTGGTATTAAATCTAAAGTATATGTATCATTTACATTTGTTAAATATACATTTGATGTGAATGATTTCAAACTAGATGTTGTATAGTCTTTTAAATCAACTATACTATATGTTTGATCATATGCAGTTAATTTATCTTTCTTATATAGTGAAACTCTAATTGTAGGATTTGTAATATTCTTTGTGATAATATCAAAGCCTAATGTAATATTTTCATTTTTCTTATTTATTATTCTTGATTCATCAGGAATAGAAATACTAAATTCATAATCAGTTGTTGTTTTATTATTATTTGTTATTACTACTGGAACTTTAATACTATTATTTAATTTATCATAGTATTTTCCATCATATGAAACATAATTAGATATTTCTATATTGATATTATCCTCTGTTAAATTTAAATCACTTTTTGTTGTTGTAATTAATAATGATTTTGTTGTTAATGATGTTGTATCACTAAATGGAATTCTTATTATATTATCGCTATTAGGAGTATAATTTATTCCATCTATAGTAAATACTAATTTTTCTAAATATGTTTTATCTAAAATATTATTATTACTATCAAGTAATTTAATTGCTAATCCTTGAATTTTATCTTCGTATGTTGTATCTATAACTGATGAAGTATTTTTAGTAATATATTTAACTCCACTAGATAATTCTATACTTATTGTTGAGTTAACATTAAACTCTATTTCTTTGTTATCGTAAGTTGATGTTAATACTAGTGAAGCATCACTATTTTTATATACATTAAATTCTTTTATATTACTTTGTAATGTTTTTCTACTACTACCAACATTTAATGATAATGTCATATTTTTTAAATCATTTGTAATAGAAGCATTTTTAAAGTCTAATGTAACTTCTATGTTTTCTATACCTACATTTTCACTTTCTTTGTAGTAAGTATTTTCATATTTATTTTTTTCTTTAAATAATTCAAATTTATATGTTGCATAATTATTAGTTTCAAATCCATAATCATTTGAAGTACTATTAACTATATGTTCATATATTTTATTTTGATCATTTAAAGTTATTATTGTTCCATCTGGAAATAATGTATTTGATACTAAACTATGAGTACCAGTTACTTTATTTTCTCCATCATATATGAATTTAAATTTTAATTTAGATTTATCTGTTATATTTAAATTACTATTTAAATGATTACCAGATGTAACAGTTAGTTTATATCCATCATAATTAATATAATCACTATTAATTATTGTTTCATTTGATACATTATCAGTTACTTTTACATATATTATAGATTTACCTAAATCTTTAATTTTTGCATTTTCATCATAAGTAGTCCATTCTACACTACTTAATTCTGTTTCACTTAATATATTTTTAGATAAATAATATTTTATTGATTTAACTCCTGATATTGAGTCAGTTGCTTCTACAGTGAACGATGTTTCATCATCTATATTTATTGTATTTAATTCAGTTTTTAGTGAATTCCAAGTGTTATCATTTAACTTTAATGTAACATTTGGACTACTTTTATCAAGAGTAAATATATCTGAATTTATATAATAATTTTTATTATCCTTTACTAGTTTAACATATACTATGAAGTATCCTTCTCCATTTAAAGTTTCAATTTGATTATATTCATTCCACGTTAAAATATTTTCTAATTCACTTCTTGTAAGAGGTGTTTTACTTTTATGAATATAATAATATTTATCACTTGGATTTAGTTCATCTTTATCTTCTATACTAAATGATACATTGTCTTTATAATTAAATGTTTCTAAAACATTACTAAAATTATCATATGAATATGTTTTAATGTGAAGAGTTGCAAGTCCATTAGTTATATCATCATTAAATAGTAATGGATAACTATTGCTTTCATATATCCATGCATTTTCTATATTAGAATCTAAATCTTCTAATGAAACATACTCATGGAATATAATTTTCATTGTTTCTTGATTCTTTAATTCTTCAATAGTTTTTACAGTGAAATTAGAAGTTGTATCTAAAGTACTATCAACTATATATGAGTCTTGAATACTTAATTCTGAATTTACCACTGTATTGATTGGTTTAATATTTGATATATTAAATGATCCAATTATATTTAAAGTAGAATCTTCAACTATGTTTATTAAAGATGTGTTTTCATATGAATTATAAACATTAATTAAATTTGATTTTCCAGTGATGTATGAAGCGACTCCACCTAGGGTATTTACTACCCCATTGTTGTAAGCATTTGTTATTTTTGAATTATTTAATATTCCAACTAAGCCACTTGAAACATTATTTGAATAAATATTTCCTTTATTGATAACATTTGTAAGTTCTGTATTTGTTACATCTAACGCAATTCCACTTGCCATATTATCATTATAAGTTATTTCATATGAAACATTTTCAAAGCTTACATTAGATATTTCAGTAGAACTAGCTGTTATTGTAAATGAATTATTTTTAGTAGTTATTTCAAAGTGATTATTGCTAGTAGAAGCATCATTCACTAATACAGTTCCATTATTAGTATCTATATGATAGTCGCCACTTACTTTGATAGAACTAATATTGTTATAACTTTTTATACTATCATCTATATTTACAGTTATAGTTTTCTTATTATTATTTAATTGTATTGTATCAATAGAAATTGTTCCTTTTTTAATTTTACTTTCTGCATTACTAATAACAAATCCTTCAAATAGTATTTCATTTATAATTGAAGAAGTAGAATTTGTTACTAGTGATGCAGCTTTATTTCCTGTTAATAATGAATTTTTAATATATAATTTTTCTATAGTTCCATTTAAACTCTTAAATAAAGCTGATTCATCATTATACATATATAAACCTGATATAATATGAGAATCACCATTAAATATACCTTTAAAGCCTTCTAATGGACTCAATATATTTAATGATCCTACTTCATCTGTATATTCAGTATCGCTGTAATATTTATCATTATTTATATAATATTTATTATTATCTATTTCATATATGTATTTATTATCTTCATAATTAAATTTTCCATTATTTAAAACAATATCACTAGATATTTTAAAATACATACCTTCGTAATTATTTGTTTTTAATGAATCAGAAAGATAAGCAAGTTCACTACCATTTGAAATTATATATGGAGATGAAATTGTTCCTTCGCCGCTTTTAAAGCTTGTAGCAACAGTTCCATCCCATACATTTATTTCTGTGTTAACTCTATTTTTATATCTTGCTAGTGATGGTATTGTAATAGATATTGCCATGATAAAAATCAAACCAATTACTAAATATGTAATTTTTCTATAATTTAATTTTGTCAATTTTCATCACTTCCTTTACTAATATCCATCATAACCAGCTAAGTCTTTTATAAAGTCTAATACAACATCTATTGGAGCACCTGTTGAATGTGTTTCTAAACTATCAACGTCTTGTCCTTCTAACCAAATATATACACGTAATTTAGTAATACCATTTGGTAATTGGAATATCGGATCATCTAAATCTGAATCTTTTATTGTTCTTTGAAGAGCAAAATGATTAGTATCTATTGCTACTCCAGAACTATAATAACAACTTCTATGATTTAAGTAAGTTCCTTCACTATATACTCCATATGTTGGTATATATTGTCCATTACTCATTGTAATTCCATATCCAGCAGCATCTGCTATAGATTTATCTGTATGTGATGTGCTGAATGGTTCATAAATAATGGCTTTACAATTATTATTACATTTTAAATTTTGAATTGTATTTTTATCAGCTGTAAGAGTTGTATCTCCGATTCTTACGATTCCAAGTCTAATAGAATTCATTATTCCTTCCATTTCTTTTCTATCGTCTTCTTCTAAACCTTCTAAATAACCATCTTCAAATTTAAAATATGTATCTTCTGTTAAATATAAATTGTCACTTTTTGGTGAACCACTTACATTTTTTAAGAATACATCGAATGCTATAAATCTATTCCAATCTTTTCTTTGACTTTCATCAATTTTTCTTGTTTTCAAGTATTTTTGTCCTCTTCTTTCAGCATCACGATATTTTCCAATTTCTCCATAGAATAAACTAAATTTATCATTATTAGAGTTTGAAATACCATTTGAAGAAACAGTCCATAAGCCACTTGACGCCCATTGATTGGTATGATTTGGATAAACATCATTAATGTCTTGCATAATAGCATCTCTTGATACCTCTACTTCACTTGAAAAGTTAACACCATCTAGTGATATAAATAATCCACTATCGGTTGATACTTTCATATTTATAAATTTAACTTTTACATTTAATGAAGCTTTAAACCAAGCATATGTTGATGATATTAATAGGATTGCAAGAAGCAAGGTAATACAAAATAGTATCCTTGTCTTCTTTTTATCCTTAGGCATTTCGAATTTCTTCTTTTTTGTATTTTTATTTGACTTGTTTTTCATCAAAAAGCCTCCTATAAACAATTAAAGAATAACCAACTTGTGATTATTCTTTAATATTTATATATATTGCTAACATAACCATATAGTTAGTATATTGATTGAATTAATTTTTAAGCATTAATTATTCTGTTACAATTACAGTTAATACTTTAGTACCTAAGTTACCAGCAGCATCTTTTACTGAGTAAACTACTTGGTAAGTTCCAGCTACATCAGTATTTACAGTTCCTGTTTTTTCAATAGTAGCAGTTAATTCTTTTTCTGCAGTTGTTGTTACAGTATAAACATCTTTTCCTGCTTCATCTTGAGATTTAGTAAATAATGATTCTTTATCATATGCTGTAGCAGTTACAGAATCTAAATTAAATGTACTTCCTTTTGTTACAGTTACTGTATCATTTGTAACGCCTTCACCACTTAACTTAATGAATGGTTTAGTAGTATCATTTGCTTGTTTGTAAGCTTGTGTAGCTTCATCCCAAACGAATGGTCCATCTCCTTCATTAGTTGCTGGTCCTGGATAATTAATATCTTCTTCATTAAATCTTTGTTTAGTAAATCCGAAGTTAACAGATATTTTCTTACCGATTTGAGCTAAATCATAGTTATCAATATCTTGACCTTCAATATAAACATATACTCTTACTTTAGTAATACTATTTGGAGCTAATGTAATGAAGTCTTGTCTAGCTGTTCCAGCTAATAATTTTTCACTATCAGTGAATGTATCAACAGCTTCTAATCCAGCAGTTGTTCCAGTATATCCATTGTATTCAGCGCCATCATATACATCTACAACTGGTAATGCTGTATCACCATTTTTGTAATTAATTGTATCTTTGATAGCATATGTTGGGTATGCAAGACCATTAGTTATAGCTGCACATGCAGTACCTTTATCATAAGTAGTAGCATCTGTTCTCTTCTTACAAGATTCAGTATAGTATTTAATTGCTCCTTCTACATGATTTCTATCATTTGGTTCCCAAATTTGAGCTGTACGACAAATTCCAGTAGCACCAGTTTTGTCAGTAGCTGTGTCACCACAACTTAAAGCTCTGATCATAGCTAAATTTGTATTAGTAGCCATTACTCTACCAACTGGAGCAAATGCAACTCTAACTGAGTTTTCAATACCAGTACCTTCAACTCCACCACTAGTTGCAACTTTAACTGAAGAATCATTTGTTAAATAAATTGCTTCTTCATTATTTTTATTATTTTCATAATAATATTCTTCACCAGATAAGTTCTTGATGAATAAATCGAATGCTACATAACCATTTCCTTCAGTATAAAGGTTGTTATTTTCAGCATTTTGAGTGTAATTATTTACACGACTAGCAAGTAATCTATAACCACCATCAGTTTTAGTTAAACTTGCTTTTTGAAATAATTTCATAGTTGATGAAGTTGCATCCATTTCACCAACTGTTGACATAGGAACAAGTCCTTTTTCAGCCCATACATTTGTATTTCCGTCATAATTAGCAGCAGCTTTGTCTACAGTTAATTTTTCAGACCATTTTTCACCATCTAATGAAAGTGATAAACCATCAACAGCTGCAATTGTAACGTCAAATTGATTTACGTTAACAGTACGCATTCCGATGAACCATGCAAATGTTGATGTTACTAAAACGATTGTAGTTAAAGTAAATACTAATGCAAGATTCTTAACACGTCTTTGTTGACTTTTATTTCTCTTTGCCATATTTTTTCCTTCCATATAATATTTTTAGTAAAGAGTAAGTTTCCCTACTCTCTACTAAACGTTTTAGATAATTATTGTACAACTACAGTAATATCTTTTTGAGTATAATTTCCAGCCCAGTCACTTACTAAGTATGAAACAATGTATGTTCCAGCTTGAGCAGTATTAACTGTGTTGTTAACTACTTGAATTCTTGGAGTAATATCTCCTTCTTTATCATCAGTAGCAGTTACACCTTCTAATGCTTTGAATGTAGTTCCATTAGTAATAGTTAATGTACTAGTTCCTTCTTCATAACCATCTTTAGCAATTGCGATTGTTGGAGCAATTGTATCTCCTGCAATTACATTTTCAACGTAATCTGGATCATCATCGAAATCAAATCTATCTTTAGTGAATCCGAATGCTACAGATATTTTCTTTCCTATTGAAGCTAAGTCATAGTTATCAATGTCTTGACCTTCAATATAAATATAAACTCTTACTTTAGTGATACTATTTGGTGCTAATGTAAAGAATTCATCTCTAGTTACACCAGTTTTAATCTTATCAGCATCAGTAAATGTATTAAATGCTTTTAAGTATCCATCAGTAGCAGATTGAGTATAAGTATTATAATCTTCTCCATCATATACGTCTACTAAAGTACCATCTGTGATTTCTTTTGCAATTGAATATGTTTGATAAGCTTGATCAGCATTAACAACACCACAATTTCCTGCATATGAGCCATCTTCTAGAACGTTAGCTCCTGTTCTTGCTTTACAAGAATCAGTATAGTACTTAATAGCACCTGCTACATGTTTAGTTTCATTTGGTTCCCAAATTTGTGCTGTACGACAAATTCCAGTAACACTTCCACCATCTTTACATGTAATACTTGTTATAGTGCTAGGATCGTTTGTTGTAGCTACTACTCTACCAATTTGAGCAAATGCAACTCTTACAGAGTTTTCAATTCCAGTGTCTGCAACTCCATCAGCAGCTACTTTAACTAGTGAATCATCAGTTAAATAAATTGCTTCTTCATTAGCTACATTATTTTCTGTATAATATTCTTCCCCTGAGAAGTTTTTAACAAATAAGTCAAAAGCTACATAACCTTTTGCTTCGTTATATTGCCAATCATAATTAGGAACTGTTGTTGTATTATTTGTTACACGACTAGCCATTAATCTGTAACCACCAGCAGTCTTAGTTAAACTAGCTTTTTGATAAAGTTTCATTCTTGATGAAGCTTCATCCATTTCACCAATTGAAGACATAGGAATTAATCCGCCGTTACTCCAAGTATTGGCATTTCCTTCATATACAGTATTTTCTGTATCATTGAAGTTTGTACTGTTAATAGTAACAGTAGTATCCCATTTTTTACCATCTAATGATAGTAATAATGAATCTGTAGTTGCAATTGAAACATCAAAAGTAGAAACGTTAACAGTACGCATACCAATGAACCATGCGAATGTTGTAACAATAAATACTAATGAACTAAGTGTACAAATAACAACTAGATTCTTCACTCTTTTTGTGTATTTTTTGTTCTTTTTAGCCATACTATCTTTCCTTCTCCTTTACTAACTAAATTTGCAAAATTAAAGATATTCTCTAGAATAATATCTTCAACTTTACCTTACACAATTATACAACAGACGACCTCTAACGTACTGTCATATTATATATAAATTATATTATATGAATCATTAAAAGTCAATTCAAAAATCGAGTTTTGTCGAATTATGTCATAATCTTTTCGGGTAAATAAAAAAAATAGTTTTTGAACTATTTTTTTGTATTATTTATTATTGAATTTACTTCTTTAATAAACCATATTTTTTCTACATCAAGATTACTATGATTTATTTTATTTACTCTTAATGCAAAGTTGATTTTTTCTAATAAAGCATCAATATTATCTGATAATTCATCTTCTTGAACATTAATATTTTCAAATCTATACTTATTAGTAATTATTTTTGGTACATCACTATCTTCATATAAATAAATTCCATTAATAACTATGTTGTTTGGATTAGCAGCGAAATCTTTGAATTTTTTATCTTCTGCAAGAACATCATTATAGTTATCAATCTTTAATGCTTTTTCTATAGTACTCTTTCTATATAAATTGAAACTTGCATATATTTTTAATACATCATCTATAAGAGTTGTGCTACTTATATTTGGAGTAATCATTTCTTTGATTTTTTCTTTGTCTAATACTTGATATAAATCATATATTTCTTTAGCAAGTTTGATAGATTCAATTTTTAATTTTTTTAATGATTCTTCTATCTTTTTAGATACAAATTCTAATAACTTACTCTCATCTTTATTATTCTTAGCAAAAATCTTTTTATTGATCTTTTCTAGTTCTTCTTCTTTTTCATTTATACTTGATTCTAGTTCTTTTAATTTACTATTATCAAATTCTTTTATATTAGCTGGATATTCTGCTTTAAAGCTATCAAATACTGCTTTGTATTTTGTATAATTTCTATACTCTAATGCATTTTGTTTTAGCTTTTCAAGAGATTTATATATTCTATTTTCATCTTTTTCTTCATGATTGATAATAAGTATTTCATAAGTAGATGTTCTATATTTACTATCTTCAAAATAATTTTTAATATCTATTGAACCTTTTTTAGCTAATTCAATAATATCTTTAACGCTTTCTTCTTTTGAACTTTGTAATTCATTATAAGCATCTTTATATTTCTTCTTAGCTTCTTCATAATCTTCAATATTATAATCTTCCATTAATGATTTAGCTAATTTTGAAATATAAGCTTTAAATACTTTATCATTTTTCTTTATAAGTCTTCTAAAGTTTAATTCTATGTGTTCAATAATTTCTGGATTAAACCAATATATTTTTTCAAATACATCTGATAATTCACTATAGTCTTTAGATTTTTGACTCCTTAATTTAAAGAATGTAGTCATATAACTATGTACATAGAAAGTAGTATTAAAATCATCTTTATCTAATTTTATACCAGCATCATCAAATATATCTATAAATCTATTGATAATATCATTTAATGAATCAAAAGATATGCTTGAATAATTCTTTAAGTCATATAATATATCATCTATTTCTAATTTTTCCACATATGTATTTAATGGATTTAAAATAACAACTACATGTTTTAATGCTTTTACTTTTTTCTCTAAAGCTTCTTCATCAACTGAAATTTCTTTTTCTTTATCTTCAAATGATTCAGATTTTGCTTTTAGATATTTTTTAACATTTTCTTTGTATTCATTATATGTATCGATGGTAGAGTCTATTTTTTCATTATATTTTTTTGCGTTTGTTTTGTTATTCGTAGGCATAGAAGATAATAATGTTTTCTTCGCTTCTATATCTTCATTTATAAAGTCTAAAAAGTTATTCATGATCCTCTACCTCTTGTTCTATCTTATTTTCTTCTAAGTATTTTATAAATAAATTTATTTTTTCATATACTTCAATTAACTCTTTCAATGTTAATTTAGAAATATCAAAATCAATTGTGCTCTCTTCCATATCCTACTTCTCCTTTTTATTCTTTTTTCTTCCCTTTTCCTACGACTTCTACAAACTCTGAATTAAATTCCATATGTACTTTAATTTCTCCCCCAAGAATATTATCTGTACATTCTGGATCACTTCCTTCAACCCACATAACAATTGTATATTTATCAATTTGCCCTGGGCCAAAGTTTTCTATATGATTCATAGCTACTAAATCATCACTTTCGAATGCGACTGTATTTCTTTCTGGTTGACCATTAGCTCCGATTTTAGCATATGTTACATATTCGCCATTTCTATATATTCTTATTCTTACTGCTTCATCTACATTTTTAACAACATCATCTATAATTATTTCTGTCCAGTAGTCTGAAGTATCAGTTCCTGTATTCTCAACGTAAAATGTGTAAGCAACGTAATTCTTACCATTATGAGAACCATCTATCTGATCTAAATTATCTGGTAACCACTTATATGATATATTATCAAAATAATCAACAGCAGGTGCTTGTAACTCTTCCCTATATACCTTATAAGTAGGATCATCGTACATGATAATATTTCTTTCAAAATAAAGGTTTTTATCAAGTGTAATACTAAAGTTACCATTGTTATATATTATACCCATAATAAAGTAAAGCAATATCAAAAGTAAAAATAATATCAAAATGACAAGCTTGGCTATCTTTGTAAGTTTTTTTCTTCTTTTGACTTTGTCAACACCAACAGTAATTTCTTTCTTCATAGTCATAACCTCTATAATAATATCCTCATCTATTTTACATTACAATTATACACGTAAAAGATAATGATTGTCAATCATAATCGTATTTTTTGGTTTACACTTTCTTTGAACATTATTTTACATCAAACTTTTCAAAAAATGTGTAAACTTAAGTGTCATTTTGATATTGAGATATTGAGAATGTATTTTATAAATCTTATAATTGTATCAGAAAGAAGGAGAAAAAGGGCTTATATGACTAAGAAGATTTGTTTTATATTTTTGTTGATTTCAGCATCTATTTCTATGTGTCTGATGAGTAATACTTATTCAAGGTATGTGTCTGATACTACTGGAAATATTGATATTCTGTTTGCTAAATGGCAAATCTTGGTTAATCAAAATGATATAACTACTGGTAATAGTTCTGCAATAAGTTTTGAACCTGTTATTGAAGCAAATTACAATATCAAATCAAATACAGTTGCTCCTACGTCAAAAGGACACTTTGATATTGATATTGATCCATCTAATGTAGAAGTATCATTTAATTATACAATTAACCTATCAATAGAAAATGAAAACATTCCTGATTTGATGATTACTAAATACTCTATTATTCCTAATGATTATACTGAAGGAGATCAATTAGAAGTAATCAACTTAGAAGGAACAAGCATAACAAACACATTAGATTTTGATAATACAACAGAGAACTTCAGTTTTAAACCATTTACCGTTAGAGTATATTTTGAATGGTATGAAGGTGAAAATGAACAAATGAATGATGAAAGTGATACTAACGCCGCTAATAGTGCAGATTCATTTAAAATCAATGCGAATATAAGTTTCGAACAAAAAGCATAATTAAAAGTTATGTTTTTTTGTACATTAAAAGCACATATATGACTATGTGCTTATTTTTATATTCGGCGTTATTTTATCTTTTCAACCTGAGAATATATTTCTTAACACTACCATTATTTCCATTCACTTCGATTTGCTCTTCGTCTTTTAGTTTATCTATTGCTTCATAGCCTAATCCTGTTACGCATGGTAGCCCAAGTTCTCTTGATATAATTGCTGTGTGTGATAAAAAGCCTCCTTCTGCAGTTATTATTCCTGAACTTTTAAGAATTACTGGCACCCAGTCAGGATCAGTATAATCCGTTAGTAATATACTGCCATCTTCAAAACTTTCTACTTCATCTGGTTCTTCTAAATAAATTGGTTTTCCAATTACTGTTCCCGATGATGCTGCCACGCCAATATATGACTTACTATCTATTTTTTCATTTTTATATTCAATAGTTTTTGTTACTGGTCTATATTGTAACCATACTAATTCATTATCCAAAATGCACCACTCAAGATCAGCCGGAGCACATAAAGCCTTTTGTAGCTCTAAACATTTTTTTCCAACTTCTTCATTATTTGCTTTTAAGTTTTCTTTAGTGTCATTTGGCCATATTTCATGCGTAGGTTTCACATGACCACTTACTAGCTTTTCTCCATTACCTTTTACCCATTCTAAATATCCGGATTCTATTTTATTTCCTATCCAAACTCCAGAAAGTTCTGGCTCTTTGAATTTTTGAACAACTACTGACATATATGGCTTGTCAGTTTTAAAATGTTCCACATATGAACTTACTCTAGGATTATTAACAGATTCTTTTACAAGAACAATGCTTTCACTAATCTCTTCTTTTGGAATATTTAATTTTGATGTAAATAATCCAGCGAATGAATTGTTTTCATTATCTTCCACTGTTGCTGAACTTCTGACTGCATAATTTTGATTTTTTAATTTTTTTAGCGATTCTTTATATAACTCTTTTGACAATGATGTAACGCTTATCAAGTATGTTTCTGGAACATTAAATCCATATGTGTTTAATGTAGCAAGCCCCAGCCCTTTTCCTCCAACTATATTAGCTAAATTTTTATTTTCATTAATCAATATAAATCTTGACAAAATATTAATATCTATTAAAGGAATGTTATCTAAAATTACAAGCATAAGTAGACTTTTTCCTGTCACTTTTTCTAGATGAGGATAATCTTGTCTTACTAGTTCTTCAAATGACTGTCTTGCTTTTCTATGATCACCTATAAGTTCATTCTCATGAAATACGTGTTCTACATCTTGATAATATTTCATTAATAAATATATTTTTATTATCGGATCATTTAAATCTATATTCTCACTATCTTCAATGTCAAAATTTGTTAAACTAGACGGCTTATAATTATCTACCTTTTTAAGTTCTTCTAAATATTTATCACCATACTTTAATTTGAATGACTTAAGAATGCTTTCTGTTATGATTGATCCTTCCGTTATTGTTTCAATCAATCCATAATATGCATAAGCATGTCTATATTTATACCATTTTTCTATTCTATCATCGCACAGATCTGCTTCTTTTTTTAGTTCTATACATTTGCCTTTAAGTTTGATTATTAATTTGTTATAATCTTCTGCTGTAAATGTTTCAATATCGATAGAATCTATTATTTCAACTATTTCTTCTGCTAGAAGTGGATTAAGTGCAATATCATATTTTAACATAGTAAGCCATTCTTTATCTGTTACAAATCCTTCTAACTTTAAAAGTTGCATCTTAAATTTATCTATATTGCTATATTTTGAAATATCTACAAAATTACCTGACATCTTTCATCACCTTTCTTATCTAATGAATTATTTTTACTTATGTTATACGCTGGGCACCCTCCATTACAAAAATTGTTGAATTTGCACTTTTGACATTTTTTATCTTTAGTTGCATAATTTCTCAATTCTTTTAAGCATTTTGAATCATTCCATGCTTTTTTAAAACACATGTCAAAAACATTCTCAAATTTAAAATCATTTAATTTAAAGGCAGCACATGGAATCATTGTTCCATCAGGCATTATTTCTACTTTGGTTTGCCCTGCTTCACATCCATAAATTATTCTATCAAAATCATTTTTTACTGGATTGTCGCATTCATCATAATATGCAGAATATAGCAAACAACCCTGCATGCTTACACTTAATTCATTATATTTTTTCTCATTTATGTAATTTTGTACTTTGCAATCAAGTTGCTTGTAATATTTAAAATCATGCTTTGATTTCAAATCATTTCCCAAAGGCATATATAGATTTAATGCATATTCTTTTATTCCTATATTTGCGCAAAAATCAATCATGTCAAATATTTCTTTTTCGCTTTGCTCATATATTACAGAATTGAGTCTTGGAATCTTTCCATTCTTTATAAATTTTTTTATTGTATTTATTATTTTGTCCGAGCTTACACCCATATGTTTTAAATTATAATTACCTAAGCTCTGCATAGATATTGTTGGTGTTATATATTTGCTATCACAAATTATTTTGAATGTACTATTTTTAATATTTAAGCCATTTGTTGTTATAGTTGTTTTAAATTTTATTTTATCCACAAATTTTAGTATGTCATCAATGAAAGGGTATAATGTAGGTTCTCCTCCAAGTATGGATAAATATATAACATTATTATTTTTTAGTTCTTCTATAAGTTTTAGCCAATTCTTTACTTCCTTATATTCTTTATAATTATTTCTTTTATAGCTAAAATAGCAAAATTTGCAATTTAGCTGACAAAAACTAGAAGGATAAATGCTCACTTCAATCGGAGCAGATAAATAATTCTTCTTTTTCTTTTCCGACACAATGTTATTATATTTTTCGATTTCTAACTGACAATTTACTGTTGCACATGGTAATATATCATCTACTTTAAATATGATTTCATTTTCTATCATACTTTTAACATCTGGCACATAGTGAATATTTAGTGATTCACTTACTATTTTGATTGCATCTTCATATTTGCAATTCTTTTTTATGCAGTCTAAGAAAATTGCATCATCATCTTTTATTATATATATGTCTGAAGTTAACGGAGCATATAACAATCCACCAAAAAATTCAAATCTTAATATATAGTTTGTATTAAATATATACTTCATTTTTTCTCCTTATATAAATAAATAAAGGCATTTTTTGCCTTTATTTAACTTTTATTTCCAGCCATCACCTTTGCTGAAATGACAAGAACCAAAAATTTTAACGATCTTATATTTTTTCATCTTTACCTCCCATTACAATCTTTTTTAGATAATTGTTTAATGAGTTACAAGTTGCAAAATAATTATCTAGTTACAATATACTATAAGTTTACCGTAAAGTCAACTCATTCAAAAAATAGAATAATATAAAATATGATTATAGCAAAATTCCCATACATTAAAAGCACATATATGACTATGTGCTTATTTTTATAATCTATCAAATGTGATGTTTTTTATCTTTTCTTGTTTGATTGTATTTACTATTAAAGTGCTTACTCTTTCATAATTAACTTCTCCATTTACTGGAATGTTTTTATATTTAGAAATTATTTCAAATAACTCTTCTACTTCGTCATCATTATAGTAAGATATTCCAAATTCTTTTTTTAATATATCTTTATAGTACATATCTAATTTCTTTAATATATGAATAGCAACTTCTTCAATAGTTAATATTTCTTCTTTAATAATTGTCATACTTGCTAAATTTAAAGCTAACTCTTGACTATTAAATTTAGGCCATAGAATTCCTGGAGTATCTACTAGATCCATAAATTCATTTATTTTTATAGTACTTAATTGTTTAGTTACTCCTGGTTTATTGCCTACCCCTACTATATTTCTACCAGCTAATTTATTAATTAATGTACTCTTTCCAACATTAGGAACACCAATAACAAGACATTTAGCTTTTTTAGGTAGCAAGCCTTTTAATGATCTCTTTTGATTAACTTTGTTCATTAAAACATTTACTTCACTTATTACCTTTTTATAGTCATTAGAATTCTTTGAATCACAAGTAACGCAAATATATCCTTCACTTTGATATTTACTAATCCATTTATTAGTTTCTTCTTTGTCACATAAATCATATTTATTAAATACAATTATATTTTGTTTTTCTCTAGTTACTTTATTTAAATCAGGTATTCTAGAACTATATGGTATTCTTGAATCAATAACTTCAATTACAACATCTATTAATGATATGACATCTGTTATTTCTCTTCTTGTTTTAGCCATATGTCCTGGGTACCAGTTGATATTTGTTTTATTCTCATTATTCATTATTTGCACCTGTCCTTTCTATTCAGCTAAATAATCACAATCATATATTAAAACTACATATATTTTATATCATAATAAATGGTTAGTCTAGTAATCTTTGTTTATTTTATTATTAACAAATATTTTTTGTTTGTTACATGATGTTTTTGTTAGACAAAATAAAATAATTTTTATTTAAAAATTCAGAACGAATTTCTTTATATAGTTTACTATATTGTTTTGGTGGAGTTCTTAAATATTTTATAAATAATTGTGCTTTTAAATCTAATGTATCTCTTGTTGTAACACTTATCAAGTCTTTTATTTCTTGCGCATCATAAAGATTATAGTTTACAGAAATATTCCAATAGATTAATAGTATTTCTCTCACATACTCTCTTAGTTCAGTTTCATGGTTTTTACTCAACTCATACCCATCATTTCCATGAATATAGTGTGAACGTATATTATAATAAGTTTTAATTTTCGATTCTGATTCATTTTTTTCCTTATTATTTAGAAATAATATTTTGCTTGAATAAGTTGCTACTTCTTTTGTAACTCTATTTGCGTTAATATTAAATAATGATTCTAATGATGAAAACAATAATGTAAATCTTATTCCAATATCCTGTGATTCAAAAGATTTTACATAGAAATTCAAAGCCCTTTTATATCTTATATTTTTTTCTTCTAAATCAATTATTGTAGAGTCCGCCATACGTAATTGTAATCTTTGTTCAAGTTTAGCTTTTAATTCATCATCATAATCACGAGCTGATATTTTTGACATTCCCCAATTTACTCCACCTACATAAGTATAAACATCACCTTTATCATTGTAAATAGTTGTTTTAAAAACAGGCAGTGTTATTCCTATCCCTGTTAGCAATCTAATTTTCTTTTGTAATAAATTAATTTTTTTAAATTGTTCAGCTAATATCATTTTTTGTATATCTTTTTTTGTTGCGTCATCACTAACTTCATATTTTATCATTTCTTCATTTTCAAAGCATTCATAGTAATTTCCCTCTTTTTCCTCACATGAATATACTGAATTAAGCAAATAGCCTGAAGAATAAAATATATAATCACTATCATATATATCAATAACATTCTCTCTGTACGATTCTGTTTTTTCAATAAAGCCATCTATCTTAAAGTTTACCACTGGAAATAAACCACTTATCAAAATTTTAGTTTTATAATATAAAATCATTCTTACTCCTTAATCACATTAAAGTTTTTCATTTTATGCCTTTAATTTTTTTCTCTGTTATTTCTAGTTGTTTCTTTTCTCTTTCAAGTTCTTTTAGACTCTTTTTAGGAGTAGGCATGTCCTCAGGCATCATTCCCCCAATATCAGCAATCGCCTTTCTAACCTTTTTGCCAACTTCATAATGCACAGCTTTTGCATTTTTTTCACCTTTTACATTATCTCTTATAAGTTTCTGTTTTGTTTGGTTTATTCTAAATAAATTAGCAACTAACTCATCTTCATTCATGTTATCTAAAATATCTTCACGATACCTTAATTTTTTTCTTTTAAATATATCATCAGCTGTTTCTCCATTATATAATCCTTTATATCCTGCATTATGAAATTCAGCCATATTTTTAACACCAGCGGAAGACGCAACTTTTTGAAGTGTATAGTTACCTTGCTTTGTTAATTTTCTTTGATAAAATCTTTTTTCATCATCTGATAAAGAATCATATTCTTGTTCAGTTATTTCTTGCTTTCTTGTTTGAATGGCAAAATATGTTTGTCCTAAAGCAACAACTTCTTTGCTTGGATCAGCGTTTTGCACTATTAAATAACATATGTATCTTGATAATTTATAATCTTGTATATTGGCAATAGCATTATTATTTCTTTTTGACAACTTGTTGACCTCAACAAGTTGTTCTTTTATATTAAGCCCAGAATTTTTACAAGCCTCTTTTGCCTTATTTAGAACCTTCAAAAAATTTCTCCAGTCTTTATATTCTAAAACTTTTGAAAGTTCCCTGGCATACCAATATTCATTTCCATAATCATCAACATATTTTATATTTTCAAATACACTTTTTGAATAATTATTTTCAATTTTTTTCATTGTTCCCCCATTTCTATTAATTAAAGTCTTATTCGTGTTCTGAATACTCTATCTTTTTGCATTATTTCAGTAAAATATACTACATTTTCATATTACTATTTTTATTATATAAACTGTTTGATAAAGATATTGATTCCTTTAATAATTCTTCTAAATTATTGATTGGTTCTTTATTATAGTCTTCTTTATATAGCCAATCTAAGTACTTTATTTTTTCTGCATTATCAGGTCTACCATATATTATTTTACCTGAATGTATCCAATATCCAAATTCTACATTAGTGGTAAAAGCTGGCATATTTGGTAAACTTCTAGGAATCCAAAACATAATGACGGTTGCTTCAGTTAATGCTTTTCTCTCCCACATTGTTTGATCAATATAATCCATCTTAGGTTTCCAAGTAGAATATTCTGGAACATAAACAACTCCATCAAAACCTAATGCTTTTAGCTTCTCGCATGCCTCAGTTCTCCAAGTTTTTGTATTTTTATCTCTTGGGGTTGGACCAGCTAAAAATATTGATTTTTGATCTTTTATAACTTCTTGATCTGAATAATTAATTATCATTATATTTTATCTCCCTTCCTTAACTTTTTTATTCACTATTATTATAACATTTTAATCTTTTTTTACTAAAAATATTAAATAATTCTTTTTGTGTTCAAATCTGATAGTTTCTCTTTCTTCTATATTTATAATATTAAAAATAGATAGATAATTTTTTAAATCTTCTTTATCAAAGAGTCTAATATATTTATTTTTATTAAACCAATAGTGTTTTTCTATCTCAATTGCTGTTTCTTTTATTTTCTCATATCCTTCTAGTCCATTTACACTACCAATAAACAAGCCATCTTTCTTTAAAATTCGTTTTATTTCTAGCATAAGTTTTTTAGTATCTTTATCTGAAAAATAATGTATTGATAAATTTGCAAAAACTAAATCAAATTCATTATCAGAAAAAGGTAATTTTTCTTTCATATCTAGTTTAATGACATTACTGTTAAATTCTTTTACTTTTTCTAAAGCAATATCAGAAATGTCAGAAGAAGTTACTTCATATCCATAACTCATTAATTCTTTAGAATACTGTCCAATGCCACAACCTAAATCTAAGCATTTTCCTTTCCTATTAAAATATTCTTTATATTCTCTTATCCAAATATCTTCTTCTATTTCTTTGCTAATATGATCTTTCCAGTATTCATCATTTTTAAAATATGTATCTTTCATTTATGTTCCTTTCAAAATATAATCAATGTCATTTTTATTAATTATATAATAAAATCACTTCTGTTTCTAGTGACATCAATTAATCTTACTTATTTATTATACTATAAAAAACACCAATACTCTTCAAATGAATCATATTGGTATTTTCCGTATTTTTTCTAACTGACTAAATAAATATATTCTTCACCATTTATATAACTTATAAAGTTAAATTTAAATTTAATAATAACAAAATATAAACCTAAATCCCTGTAAAATTAATAAAAATTGTAATTAGAAAAAATACTTTGGCTTAAAACTTTATATTTAATTTAATCTACAAAATAACTTAGTAGAACCAATTAATTAAATTTCAAATTCTATTGAATTTAATCTAGATATTTCGAAATCAGTATTTTGAATGATTTTGTCAATTTCTTTTAATCTTTTTCTGATTGAAGTTATTTCAAAATTTACTGATTTGCATTCAAAATATGAATTATTAACTTCAGAAAATCTTTTCTTTGAACTTTTAAAATGAATTAATTGCTCGTAAGCAACTTTCATTTTTTTCAAATAGTTATTATCGACAATTGCTTGTTGTATAGTTCTACCATCATTTAATTTAAATTCATTATTTTTCTTATATAATTCAGCTTTCATCTTAGAAATTTTCTTAAATGCTTTTTCCATATTTTCTAAATTATAATCGAATTCATTTTTATTATCTTCGATAATATTTTTTCTTCCATCTAATTCTTCTGTATATGTATTTAAAGCATAAGTTCTAATGAAGGTCATATATATGTCTAAGTTTTTTTCTTCTTCTGAAATTAAATTCATTAATGAAGTAATATTTGTTTTCATATTATCTTTTTCTCCTTTTTATGTATTTAGTTTATCATTTATTTTTTAGTTAGTGGTCGCTTAAAAAGCGACAAAAAAACGCTTACAAAGAAGCGTCACAAAAAGTATATAAATAGTCATTAACTTGATTTAAGTCATAAATATTATTTTCTAGACAACAAGATATGATTTGATCAAACCTATTATTACTCAAAGAGTAACCTGCAGAATTTAAAAGTTTGTTAAATTCTGTTTTATTAAGTCCTAAAGCTAAACATAATTTGATAATTACATTTTTTCTAGGTATGTAGTTCTTACCACATCTTATCTTAGAAAATAATTTTCTATCTATATCTACTTTTTTATAAATCTCTGAGTCTTTATAACCACTTTTATCAATTAATGAGAAAAGTAACTCACTAAAGCTCATTGATTTATTACAATTTAAATATTCTAATATTATATTATTCATATAATAACCTCCATTACTTCTGAACTAACTTCAGACCATACCTGAATGTTCTTAATGGTTATTACACAAACACAAATATTTAAATTGTGAGTATATTATATCATATGACTATACTTTTCTCAATATGAATTCTAAATGATATTCTTTAGTACTTTTTTCATTGCATTATATCTATATGTATCACTTAATTCTTCTTCGGTTAATAAATTAAATGTTTTATTAGTATTAGCTAATTTAAATATTGAATAAAAATATGGTTTCTTGATGGGTTCAACGATTTGTTCTCCTATTTCACCATAACTAACTCCAGAATCTTGGAAATATGTTCCATCTGGATACATACATGTCACTATGCATTTGTAATATGCTTTTCTATTTGAAACTCCATTTAACTTTTTAAGTAATTTATTAATACATTCGTATTTTGGAAGAGATGGATCTTTCTTTAACTCTTCATCTGCATATCTTCCAGTATAAATTCCTGGTTCTCCATTTAAACTTTCAACAAATAATCCAGCATCATCGCTTAAAACAGGATAACTAACATTGTTATCAATACAAAAATCATGAATAGCTTTTGCTTTAATTAAAGAATTTTCTTCTAAAGTACTGCCCGTTTCTTCAATATCTCCCCTATCCCATGAGATATCTTTTAATGACTTTATTTCAATATTTAATCCAAGCTCTTTAACAATATTTCTTAAATCTTCTGTTTTTCTTTCGTTTGTTGTTCCAAAAATTAATATCATAACTACTCCTTTTAGTTTATATACTTTTTATTAATGAAGCTATATTCCTATTTTTATAATTTTTATTTTCAGTTATTTCTTCTCTAACCTTTAAAAAGTCAGGCAACTCTACTAATTGATTCTCTCTTAATAATTCAATTTCACATATTGCTTTATCATTCCAAAATGGATAAATATCTATTTCAAAATATTGATTTTTATATGATAAACAGTATCTTGTTTTTCTTATTTGACCGCATGAAGTGTCTGCATTTGTTAGTTCACTAATATATTCATCACTAGAAAGTCTAGTTTCTATTTCTATTCTTTTTATATCGTTAACATTAATTTTTCTTGTTTTTGAATATGTATATGAACCATTTATACCTCTTTGTCTTACTCTTACCTCTTCGTTATTTGATGAGATTAGATATGTTTGTACTATTTCTACTTTTTCACAATTTGGAAGTGATTCTAAATATGATATGTCTGGCATATCTATTAAATATTTTCTTTCTATTTCATATGGTTCTGGTTCTCCAAGAACTCCAGATATTTCTGAAATTAATCTTTTCATTTTGTTTTCGAAGTCAGTACTGTTATCAATTATTCTTAAGTGAGGATGACCTACCCATGAATTCATTAATGAATCATCTGTTTTGATTGCTTCATCTATTGTTTCATATCTTGTTTTATTATCAAAATTATAGTGTTCTTTTGCACCTTTAGCTGCAGTCACTAAATGAAATACTGCATCATATCTATTCATTACTGAAGGAATTGTTAAATTTTTACTTTTTAATATATAATTAAAATCTCTTTTTGACATATATGCTTTTATATCAAGTAAACCTCTATCGCATACAATTAATATTTTATCGTGATGCATGTTTCTTGCTGATTCTTCAAAAACTCTTTCCATTTCAAGTTGAATATCAAATATTGAGGTTTCAAAATCTAACATACTATACATTTCATTAGGAGTTATGCCCGAAGACATAACACTAGTAGCTGTTTCTGGTATAAATAACACTTTATATCCTTGTTTTTGAAAGAAGTTTTGTATCCAATTCATGGCAGTTGTTTTTCCAGCGCATGGACCTCCAGTTAGAACTATTTTTTTAATTTGTTTTTCTTTCTTTTCTTTTTTGTTTTTTAATAGTTCATCTAAAGTAATATCAAAAATATCAGCTATTATTTCTAAATTTTCTAGAGTTGGTTTAGATATTCCCATTTCCCATTTTGATATTGATTTGTCAGAAATTTTAAGTTTATTTGCTAGTTCTTCTTGAGTAAGATTATGTTTCTTTCTTAGTTCTCTTATTTTTTCACCAAAGTTATAGTTCATATTACCCTCCATCCATTTATATTATATAGTAACTATAATTACTTTAAAAGTAATACTATGTAACCTATTGGTTGAGTTTTTTAATTGATATTTATTAATACATATTCTGCGATACATCCAGTTTTAATTTTAATTTTTCATATTATGATATACCTCTATCATCTGATTTTGATAAGGTTATTTTATTCTCTTTATATATTTTATTATGTCAAACTAAAAAGGCTTTTTTAAGCCTTATTTTCATTTAATGCTGATAGGAATTCTTTTAGTCTTTTGTCTTTTGGATTATTAAATAATTCTTCTGGAGTATTTTCTTCAATTATTTTACCTTCATCCATAAATAATACTTTAGTAGTAAAATTCTCAATAAAGTTCATTTCATGTGACACTACTATCATAGTCATTCCACCTAATGCAATTTCACGCATTAAATCAGTAACTTCGCCTATCATTTCTGGGTCAAGTGCTGATGTCGGCTCATCAAATAACATTAAATCTGGTTCCATTAATAATGCTCTTACAATAGCAATTCTTTGTTTTTGACCACCTGATAGTTCTTCTGGATAAAAATCTTTTTTATCTAAAAGATTAATTTTCTTTAATAATTTATTTGCTTTTTTGATTGCATTTTCAATCTTTGATGCATCAAAAACGACTTCTTCTCCACTTCTTTTAATTACATTCATATTAATCCTCCTAAAAATAGTTGAACCTTCAACTATTTTTCGTATACATCTAGTATACTAATAATTTTTTCTAAAACAAGCCTTTACATTCATACAAAATAATGCTTGACCTTTAAGTAAAGGAAACCGGTTTTTTATTTTTTTAAAGTCCGCTAATTTGTGTAAATATTTTAATTTCCAACCAATTTTGTGCAACCCTCCTATATCATTAAGATAACCCTAATATCAACATTATTAATGTCAATTTAAATAAATTATAATAATTAATGTTAAATTCACATACACTTGATACAATAAAAGAAAGAAATAAAAAGGAGGTCACTATGGACTATAAAATCAAAGGCGATTCAGATTGCCCTATCGTTGAAATCAATCTACAGAATAATGAAACGGTAAAAATCGAAAGAGGCTCTATGGCCTATATGTCAAACGTTGTGATTGAAGGTAAAATGAACAGCAACAAAAAAGGTATTGGCGGCGTATTAGGCGCCTTAGGGCGAAGCATTACCAGTGGTGAAAGCATGTTTATTACAGAGGCTACCGGCACAAGTCACGATGGATTGCTTGGTATTGCACCTTCTATTCCAGGAAAAATCGTATGTTTAGAGGTTACACCAGCATGTCACTACTATTTAAATAATGGTGCTTTTTTGGCGTGCGATAACACTGTTAGCTACGAAATGAAAACACAAAGCGTTGGAAAAGCATTATTTGGTGGAACCGGTGGATTCTTTGTCATGCATACATTTGGACAAGGCGACCTATTGATCAATGCATATGGCGACATTATGGAAATCAATGTAGATGCAGATCATCCAATCACAATTGATAACGAACACGTTATCGCATGGGACGATTCTTTAGATTATGAAATCAAAATTGCATCCGGGACATTTGGATTCACTACAGGCGAAGGTTTAGTGAATGAGTTTCATGGAAACGGAAAAGTTTACATCCAATCTCGTAACCTACATTCATTAGCTGATGCATTAATCCCATTTATACCTCAAGGAAAGAACTAAAAAAAAGCGTGAACTATTCACGCTTTTTACTTACAATCGTCCCCCTTGCAGTCAATACATGAGCGCACGCATTTACTACCCTTTAATTTTTTAAAACTCTCTTCACTAATTGTATGTTCCATACGACAAGCTTCTTCTTCTGCAAGAACAGGTTCTACACCAGCATGAAGCAATTGATTCTTAAAATAAATATGCCTTTCATACACTTGACTCGCCTGTTTTTGTCCTTGTTCTGTAAAGAATAAATATCCTGTTTTATCCGTATAAATCAATTCTTTTTCTTTTAAGTCTTTCAAAGCATGTGAAACACTCGGCTTAGAAAAACCTAGAGCTGCCGCCACATCAATAGCACGAACATTCTCTTGTTGAGACTTTAATACATATATTGTTTCTAAATAATCTTCCTGAGATTGTGTTAGCTGCATTTCTATTCCTCCGGTTAGTTTTAACTTACCATAAAAGTATAACAAAATTTCACATAAGATTCAAAACTTTTGCACAAAAAATAAAGTTAAGATACACTAGTAAAGTAAATTTACGCAAAAGGAGAACAAAAAATGTTTAAATGTAATAAATTATTAGGCGTATCTCTAGCAGCCGTTATGAGCATTTCAGCCACTGCCACGAACGTATTCGCAATCGATACATCTGTTATAGATGAAAAATGGGGTAAACCAACCGTTGTATATGGTGGTGGTTTAAGTGAAGATCAAATCCAAAGTACACGTGAACTATTTGATATTGAAGATACAAATAACGTCTACGAAACAAGTGTTGATGCCAACGACTTATACAACTATTTAGGAATTGCTGGTGGAGATACATCCAGTTTGATTTCAAGTGTTATGGTTCAAAAACAAGATTCTGGTACAGGTGTAAAAGTAAAGATCATCACACAAAGCAATATCACAAAGATCACATCCAACCAATATGCCAACGCCGCAATTACAGCAGGTGTCAGTGATGTTGAAATCGATGTTGCTTCCGTTTCAAAAGTAACCGGAGAATCTGCTTTAACTGGTGTTTACAAAGCGTTAGAAGCTAACGGAGAAACACTAGATCCAGATCGTACACAAGTTGCACAAGATGAGCTTGAAACAACAAACGAAATTGCTCAAAATAATGCAGACGATTCTAATTTTGACTCTGCCCGCTTAGATCAGGCTTTAGTAGAAATCAAACAAGAGCTTGCTCAAATCAAACAGAACCAAGGTAGTGCTGCAACTACCGAACAAGTTGAACAAGTCGTACAGGATGCTTTGAAGAAATTTAATTTAAGTGACATCATCTCTCAAGACGATATTGATAAATTGATTGCATTCGCCAAGAAATATCAAAACACTTCAGCTATTGACTCACAAGAAGTATTAAATCAATTAAACAAATTGTCTGGCAGTTTAAAAAATCAATTATCTGGATTATTCAACAAAGCCCAATCTGAAGGATGGTTTGACAAGATTATTAACTTCATTAAAAGTCTCTTTAACTAAAATAAGGAAGTCTTAAGCGACTTCCTTTTCATTTGCCATACGATATATTTCAAGCATATCCATTTCATCCAACTCTTTAAATTTTCCAATTGTGCGCGTATGCTCAAAGCTGCATTTGTATGTTAATTCATACAATTCCGGTTCTGTACACTTACGTTTTAACAATCCTTGAATACTTGTCGGCATGCCGATACTTCTAAAGAATTCTTCCATCTTTTCAATAGTATTCAAAGCGCAAGATAATGTATCCGAATCATCCAAGCCAAACACACGATGTCCAAGCTTGGCAAATCGCGTTGGATTTTCCATATATACATGATTTGCCCAACTATCCCAAATGGCCGCAAGACCTGCACCATGTGCTACATTAAACATTCCACTTAATTCATGTTCCAATTGATGGCAAGCCCAATCTCCTAAAGAGCGATCTCCAGTCATGTCATTGTGTGAAACACTACCTGCCCACATAATTTCAGAGCGTGCCTGTTCGTTAGAAGGATCTTCTAAAAGAATTTTTGCGTTTTTTATGACAGTACGGACTAAGCTTTCTGCCATTTGATCTACCAAATCCAATGTTTGGTATGGCGTAAAATATCGTTCCAATGTATGCATAATAA
>USNG01000008.1 GCA_900556025.1 uncultured Mycoplasmatota bacterium | reverse complement strand
AATTATTTTACCAGCTGATATAGCTCCAAAGCCAACGCTTGCATACATTTCATCAACTTCAGAATATTTGTATCTATCAAGAGCTGCTTGTATGTATTCAGCTTTTGCAATTTCAGCATGTGTCATTCCTATTTTCTTGATTTCTTTTTCTGTAAGTTCTTTGCCTTTTACAATGTTTTCTTCTCTTTCATTCTTTTTAAACCATGATAGAATTTTGCTTTTAGCTGTTGAACTTTTTATGAATTTAAGCCAATCTCTACTTGGACCTTTTGATTGATCAGATGTTATAATTTCAACAATATCACCATTTTTTAATTGAGTAACTATTGGCATCATTTTGCTATTAATTTTAGCACCAGTCATATGGTTACCGATTTCAGCATGTATGTAATAAGCAAAATCTATTGGAGTACTTCCTTTAGGCAATGCAATAATTTTTCCTTTTGGTGTAAATACATAAACTTCATCTTCAAAAAGCTCTGTTTTTAATGTATTTAAAAACTCATCAGGATCTTGCATATCTTTTTGCCACTCTAAAGTTTCACGAAGCCATGAAAGCTTGTCCTCTTCTACTCTTACATTTGCTTTTTTGTTTCCCATAAAGCTAGCTTCTTTGTATGCCCAATGTGCAGCAATACCATATTCAGCTATACGGTGCATGTCCCATGTACGAATTTGCACTTCAAAAGGTGTTCCTTTTGGTCCAATTAATGTTGTATGTAGTGACTGATACATATTTGGTTTTGGTACTGCAATATAGTCTTTAAATCTACCTGGCATTGGACTATATAATTCATGAACTATTCCTAATACTGCATAACAGTCTTTTATAGAATTAACTATTACCCTTAATGCAAACAAGTCATATACTTGATCTAAGGTAATATTATCTCTTTTCATTTTGCGGTAAATACTATATAAATGTTTTGCTCTTCCTGTAATTTCTGCTTCAATATGTTGTTTTTTTACTGACAGTTTTATTTGTTCCATAATCATATCAATAAATTGTAAACGTTCTTCTCTTTTACGGTCGATTCCTTCTACTAATTCACGATACTCTTCTGGATATAGGTATTTAAAAGCTAAATCTTCTAACTCCCATTTTAGAGAATACATACCTAAACGATTTGCAAGTGGTGCATATAGCTCCATTGTTTCATTCGCATTAGCAATTTGTCTATCACGTGTTAGATATTTTAATGTTCTCATATTATGAAGTCTATCAGCTAATTTTATTAAAATAACTCTGATATCTTTTCCCATTGCTAAGAACATTTTTCTATAGTCTTCAACTTGTTGTTCTTCTTTGGTTGTATATTGTAATTTACCTAATTTAGTAACACCATCAACCATTTCAGCAACAGGAGCTCCAAATTCTTTAACCAAATCTTCATTAGTTGTATCAGTATCTTCAACTACATCATGTAAAAGGGCAGCACAAATAGTATCAGTATCTAATTCCAAACCAGCCAATGTATAAGCAACTTGAACTGGATGAATAATATACGGTTCACCTGATTTTCTCTTCTGATCTCCGATGCTTTGCTTTGGCATAATTATAAGCACGTGTAATCTTTTTGGTATCTACTTTTCTATTTTTTTCTTTAGCCATTTTTATTACATCATCTATTGTTCTTTCAATCGTATCATCTTTCATATTTTTCATTCCCTTCCTTACACAAATACATTTAAGAAAACTTACTAACTATAAAGATTTCATAATGTCTTTAATATTTATTTGTACCATTTCTTTTCCATTAAATGAATTTAATTCCAGAGTTCCTGCAACGTCAATTTTATCTCCAATCATATATTCTTTAGAAAGAGCTCCCATATTAAATCCAATAGCATTAACAACAGAATTTCCATCTTTTAATGTTAATTTCAAATGCTTTCCATCTGATAATGCTCTTATAGAATCTATTTTTAAATTTCTATAAACAAATACCGGTCTTCTATTTGCTTCTCCAAAAGGTTCCAATAAATCAAGTTGTTTAACAACATTATAATCAACATCTTTCAAATCAATTTGCTTATCGATTTCAATTATTGGAACAATATCACTTATATCTTTTTCAGCAACATATTCTTGGAAAGCTTTTTTAAATGCTTCAAAGTTTTTTCTCTTCAAACTTAATCCAACAGCCATCTCATGTCCACCATATTTATCTAAATACTTAGACAATTTAACTAATGCTTCATGAAGATCAAAACCAGGTATACTTCTTCCAGAACCTTTGCCTTCTTCACCTTCAAAACATATCAAAATTGATGGCTTAAAATACATTTCTGTAATTTTTGAAGAAACAATTCCAATAACACCATGATGCCAATCATCCCCTCCAAGTACAATAGAATTAACATCTTGACTTTCTCCTTGAATCATTGCAATCGCTTCATCATAAATATTTTTTTCTATTTCTTGTCTTTCTCTATTATATTTATTCAACTTTTCCGTTATGCTAGAAGCTTCAACAAGATTTTCAGTTAAAAATAACTTCAAAGCTTCTTCTTCATAGCCCATTCTACCACAAGCATTAATTCTAGGGGCTATTCCAAAAGAAATAGTATTAGAATTAATTAAAAAAGTTGATTTATATAAATACAGAAACACAAAAGTTTCAAAATTATCAGGAGGACAAAAGCAAAGAGTCGCAATAGCAAGAGCTTTAGCACAAGAAACTCCAATTATTTTAGCTGATGAACCAACTGGTAATTTAGACAAAAGATCTTCTGAAAGCGTTCTTAAACTATTACATGAAATTTCTAAAGATAAATTAGTAATTGTTGTTACACATAATTATGATCAAATAGAAGAATACACAACTCGTAAAATCGTTATGCATGATGGAAGAGTAATGGAAGATAAAAAAATCAAAAATCATAAAAAAGTAGAAAATATCAAAATATCAAATAGTAAAGATATAAGACCATTAAGCAAATTAAGACTTGGTGTTAGAAATACTTTTAATATTATTCCAAAATTTTTGCTTATATTATCAGTATATATTTTTATAGTTTACGCAATGTTTTTTGCTTATTCATCATTTCAATATGCAGCATATGAAGAATCTTTAAATGGATATAATCCATTCTTTCTAAACAATGATGCAAAAAGAGTAGTTATTAAAAAGAAAAATAATGAAGCATTTACTGAAGAAGATTACAAAAAAATAGAATCATTAGATAATGTAGATAGAGTAATGAAAAATGATCTTGCACTTGACACAAGTATATATATTGGTGCAGATTATTTAGGATTTTCAGGAAATATTCTTAGTTTAAAAGATATAAATAAAGTTGACGCAGGAAGAATGCCTAAAGAAAACAATGAAATAGTAATGACTATACAAAAAAATGATTATTATGCAAATATGATAGACGAAATAATGTCAACTGATTTTGAATTATCTGATTTAAGTAGTGATAGAGTAGACGGTACAGAAAAATTAAAAATAGTTGGGATCATTTACATCAATGAATATGAAACATATTTTTACGTAAATGATTACTTATTAGATAAATTAAATACCAAAGCAAACATAAAGTATAGTAGTGTAAAATATGTTTTTGCAAATGAAGAAAATACGTCATATTATGGTTATACTTATGGTGAAATATTTCCTAGTAATAAAGTATCAAGAGGAAAAGTTGTAATTTCAGATGATAATTCATATAAATGCAAAAATATGAAGTGTAAAAATTATTCATTTAAAATAAATGTTAATAATCTATACTACAATGATTCATATGAATTAAAAGTTAGTAAAACATACACTAAAAAGAATTTTAACAAACTAACAGGTTATGACTATGAAAAATATAATGGCGCAATATTTATGAACGATGAAGAATATAAAGAAATGTTTAATAAAAATTATTATCAAAGTAGTATATTTATGAAAGATGATAAGCTATCAGAACAAACCATGAATGAATTAAAAGATTTAGATTTAACAACACTTTATGTAAAAGATACTCTTAATGAAAGCAGTGAAATAGTAAGAATTTTAAATATAGTAAAAGTAGTAAGTATGACAATCATGATTATAGTTTTATTCTTTATTTCATATTTCATTATAAGAATAGTATTAAAATCAAGAAACATTTACTATTCAACATTAAGAATATTGGGTTCTTCATACAATGCAACAAAATCAATATTAAATATTGAGTTAGTTACTATATCACACATAGCATATGCAATATTCCTTATATTCTTACTTTTAGTAAAATATTCAGTAATAGAAAGTTCATATATAAAGAATTTATTAGATTATGTAAATATATATCAATTTATTCTTGTATATTTAATAATACTTTTAATGTCAAGAATGATAACAAACAGATATTCAAGAAAATTGTTTACAAATACAGTTATGAATACTTATAGAGAAGAGGTGTAACATGATAAAACTAGAAAAAGTAAATAAATATTACAATAGATATAAAAAGAATGAAATTCATGTTATTAACAACACTTCCTTAAAATTAGATAATACTGGATTAGTAGCTTTACTTGGTCCATCTGGATGTGGAAAAACAACATTATTAAATGCTATTGGTGGTCTTGATAAAGTTACATCAGGTAAAATATACATAGATGGTAAAAAGCTCCCAAGAAATAGTAATAAAGTAGATAAGATAAGAAACTTAAATATTGGATATATTTTTCAAGATTATTATCTTGTAGATAGTTTAAGTGTCTATGACAATGTTGCTCTAGCTTTAAAAATAACTGGAATAAAAGACAAAGAAGAAATTAAAAAAAGAGTTGATTACGTATTAGAAAAAGTTGGAATGTATAGATATAGAAATAGATATGCTAATATGTTATCTGGAGGAGAAAGACAAAGAGTAGGAATTGCAAGAGCAATAGTTAAAGATCCAAATATCATAATAGCTGATGAACCAACTGGTAATTTAGATAGTAGAAATACTATAGAAGTAATGAATATAATCAAAGCTATATCAAAAGATAGATTAGTAATTCTAGTAACACATGAAAGAGAACTAGCAGAATTTTATGCATCAAGAATTTTAGAAATAGAAGATGGAACAATAAAAAAAGATATAGATAATAATCATACAAATGATTTAGATTATAGAATGGATAATAAAATTTATTTAAAAGATTTTAAAAATCATGAAAAAATACAAAAAGATAATATAGAAATAAATTATTATTCAGATGATAAAAATAAATTAAATATAAATATAGTAGTACAAAATGGAAATATATATATTGAACATAAAGAATCAAATAAAATAGAAATTATTGACAATGATTCAACAGTAGAATTAGTAGATGATCATTATAAAAAAATAGATAAATCAATATATGAAGAATATAATTTTGATTTTGACAAAATAGTCAATAAAAATATAAAAAGAAAATATACATCAATATTTAATCCAATTAGTTTAATATTTAATGGATTTAAAAAAGTAAGAGATTATACATTTATCAAAAAAGTATTATTGCTAGGTTTTCTAGCATCAGGAATGTTTATAACATATTCTATATCATCTCTATTTGGTGTAACAAACATTAAAGATGAAGATTTTATTACAATTAATAAAAATTATTTAACACTCATAACAAATAAAATAAAAGTAGATGATTTTAAATCATACGAAGAAAATCAAAACATAAATTATTTATTACCAGGAAGTAGCGAAATCAATTTTATAATGAGATATAATGATTATTATCAAACTTCTCAAGCTCAATCTTATTTAGCTGGATCACTATCAAGTATCAATATGATAGCAAAAGAAGATTTAATATTAGGTAGAATGCCAGAAAATGATTATGAGTTAGTTGTTGATAAAATGTCTTTAAATAATATGTTAAATAATCCTAATACACAAGCTAAATATTTAGGAATAACTAAATATGATGAATTACTTAATAGAGAAGTATCATTAAAAAATATGGATAAATTTAAAATAGTTGGGGTATCAGATTTGAATAGTCCTTCAATTTATGCAAATGAAAATATGTTTATAAATATGTTAATAAATAGTTATGATAGTGATACATATTACTATTATGATGAATATGATACAGATACAATAAGTGATGATGACAAGTTAATTGATTACGAATTAATGAAAGATGTTGTATCTTTAAAGAAAGGTAGATATCCTACAAATGATTATGAAGTAATTATTAATTATAATTTAAAAGACGAGTATAAATTAAATAAAAAAATTGATTATGAAGTAAATGGTACAAAACTAAAAGTAGTAGGTTACTATACAAGTAATAAAGATATACAAAAATATTTAGTATCAAACACAACAATGAAATATTTCTTAATAACAAACAGTAGTAATATCACAATTTATCCAAAAGATAAAACTCAAGTTTTAGATGAATTTAGAAGTAAAAAAGTAAATATTCAAGATTCATATGACTATAGTAGAAATAAATATATAGAAGAAAGAAAAGACAGCATAAGATCTAGTTTAATTGCTTGTACAATAGTACTTATTATATCTCTTATAGAAATATATCTTATGATAAGATCATCATTCTTATCAAGAATTAGAGAAGTTGGTATTTATAGAGCAATAGGTGTTAAAAAATTAGATATTTATAAAATGTTTACTGGTGAAATAATAGCTATAACAACACTTTCTAGTTTAATAGGAGTTATATTTATGTCATACATAATAAATCAATTATCATTTATTAGTTATATGAGAAGTAAATTTATGATGAATACTAGTATATTTATTCTAACAACAATATTTGTTTATTTATTTAACTTAATAGTTGGTTTATTACCAGTATACAAAACAATTAGAAAAACTCCGGCTCAAATTATGAGTAGAAGTGATATTTAAAAAAATAATTAAAAAATATAGATTTTTATATTCAAATGTGTTAAAATTAAAAGCAATTGATTGAGAAGGAAAGAGATAGATATCTAATTTATAGAGAGTTAGTGTTTGGTGGAAACTAATATGAAGATACTTGAAAATGGTTCTGGAGTCAAAACGTTAATTCGCGTTAAGAATATAAGAGCATGATAAGTCATGAATTAAGGTGGTACCGCGGAATATTTCGTCCTTAGTTTATGACTTTTTTATTTTATAAGGAGGAATTATGGAAAATAAAAAGTTTTATATAACAACACCAATATATTATCCAAGTGCTGATTTTCATATTGGACATTGTTATACTACAATTATCGCAGATTCAATTGCTAGATATAAAAGACTACAAGGATATGATGTATTTTTTCAAACTGGTACAGACGAACATGGATTAAAAATAGAAAAGAAAGCTGAAGCAGCTGGAGTAACTCCAAAAGAATACATTGATCCAATTATCGAAAATGCTAAAGATTTATGGAGTAAATTAGGAATATCATATGATTACTTTATTAGAACTACAGATCAAGATCATGTAGAAAAAGTACAAAAAATATTTAAAAAGATGTATGACAATGGAGACATTTACAAAGGAGAATACAAAGGTTTATATTGTACACCATGTGAATCATTCTGGACAGAAAGTCAATTAGATGAAAACGGAATGTGTCCTGATTGTCATAGAGAAGTTCATGAAGTATCAGAAGAAGCTTATTTCTTTAAATTATCTAAATATCAAGATAAATTAGTTAAATACTATGATGAACATCCTGATTTTATATTACCTTTAACAAGAAAGAATGAAATGTTAAATAACTTTATTAATCCAGGATTAACAGACTTATGTGTATCAAGAACTTCATTTACTTGGGGAATTCCAGTTGATTTTGATCCTAAACATGTAGTTTATGTATGGGTAGATGCATTATCTAACTATATTACATCACTAGGATATCCTGATGAAAATAGTGAAATGTTCAAAAAATATTGGCCAGCAGATTTACATTTAGTTGGAAAAGAAATAGTAAGATTTCATACAATTATTTGGCCATGTATGTTAATGAGTTTAGGATTACCTCTTCCAAAACAAGTATTTGGTCATGGATGGTTAAAAATAGGTGGAGATAAAATATCTAAATCAAGTAACAATTACAAAGATCCAAGAGAATATATAAATTCATATGGAGTAGATGCAGTAAGATACTTCTCATTACGTGAAGTTCCATTTGGAAATGATGGTAATTTTACTGAAGAATCTCTAATCGCAAGAACTAATGCAGATTTAGTTAATACTTTAGGTAACTTAGTTAACAGAACACTTGCAATGAGTAAAAAATATTTTGAATCTAAAGTAGAAAATCCAGGCGTATATGAAGGTATTGATGATACACTAATTAATTATGCTAAAATGTTACCAAGTTTAGTAGAGAATAAAATGAGCTCTTATAAGATTAATGAAGCATTAGAAGATATATTTGAATTATTAAAGAGAAGTAATAAATATATTGATGAAACAACTCCATGGGTTTTAGCAAAAGATCCTGCAAAAAATGATAGATTAAAAACAGTATTATATAATTTACTTGAAAGTATTAGAATATCTGCGATATTATTAGAAGCATTTATTCCATCTACAAGTGAAAAAATACTTAATATGTTAAATACTAAAAAAACATCATTTGATACATTAGATTTTGGTACATTAGAAACAGATATAATTCTTAATGAGTCAGAAATATTATTTAATAGAATTGAAACAAAGTAAGCAAATGCTTACTTTTTAAATGTAAAGAAATGTAAAAAACGATTGACTAGAAAAATAATTAAAGATACAATTAAATCATAGTAGAGATGCTATAGAAAGGCTAAATTGGTTATGAATAGTATTGAAATGGGCATTAATGAAGCTGAGATGGATAAGTTAGCAAATACTTTATTAACTTATTTAACAAATGTAAAAGAAGCTTTAAATGATATTGATTTAAACATGGATGATTTAAAATCTAGTTTAGATGGAGATATAGGTGAAACTGTATTTGCAAAATATGAAGAAATAAAAGCAAAATATAGTCTTATCAATGCTAATTTAGAAGGATATAGAGATGATTTAATTCAAGTTAAGAAAAACTATATCAATCAAGATACATATATTCAAACTAATGAAGTCGAAGCAAATAATGTTGTCGTTGAGACAGGTGTAAAATAGGAGGTGTAATTTAATGGCTTTAAATATTAGCGGAGCTACATCTGGTGCTGATTCAACAGGGTTAGAAGAATTATATCAAAGTATTCATGCGGATTGCATTCAAAGTGCAATAAACGTAATGAATGAGAATACAGCTAAGGTTAAAGAAGCAATCAGAGAGTGTTGGAGTGGTACTGATGAAGAAAAATTTGAAGAAAATTTAGATAAATTTATCAGTCAAGTAGAATCTGCATTAAATAATTATGATAATGCAATCAAAACTGAATTTGATAGCGTATTCCAACAATGGGTTGATTTTCAAGCAAAACATGTTAACTAAAATAATTAAAGAAATGAAAGGAGATTATAAATATGGCATGGTCTTTTGGAAATAATAGTAGTTTTATAGACGCTGGAGCATATACAATGAGAGGTTTTGATTCTGATAATTCAGGTAACGCTGAAACAGCAATTCAAAATTTCATTGATGCAATTAAAGTAGAAATAGCAAAAATGGAACAAACAACTGTAAGTATGATGAATAGTGCATTAAAAGGAACAGCTCAACAAAATAAAATAGCTACTTATGTACAAAATACAATAGATGAATTAAATAAAGTATCTGACTTCTTTACTGCATTCATTACTGGTATCAAACAAGCTGGAGCTAACTATATTGGTGAACAAGCAGGAATTAATGTTAATGAAGTTACAGATGCAAAATCAGCTACAGGATTTACTAGTGATCAAGAAGTATCTGGTGTAAAACCATTTAGCGATTAATTATGATAGCAGCTTTATTACAAAAAATTGCACAATTACAAGCTCTACAAGCAGCTTTATATGGAGTAGTAGCTAGTTTAGAAAATTCTGCAAAAGAGTTAGAAGCAGGAATAAAGTTATTAGATCCAGATTTTAAATATGATGATACAATAGCAGATAACAACTTTAATAAAAATGTATTAAATGAAATCGAAACAATGATTTCAACTATTACTGGACCTGTTATGGCATCAATAGGCGCAGAAATAGCAGCTTGTCAAGCAAAGATTGAGGCAATAAGAGCAGAGGAAGCAAGAAAAGCGGCCGCTGCTGCAGCTGCTGCTGCCGCATCAAGAAGAAAAGGACGATAGTAAGAGGTGTAAGATGACTTTAATAAAAGCAGATACAGCTAAAATCGATGAAACTTATACAAAGAATAAAAATGATATAAAGGTTTGTCGTGAAAATTTAGAAGCGCTTTTTGATACATGTTCAAAAGTACCAAATGGTACTAAAGAATGGTTTGGAGCTGATTCAGAAAGATATTTTTCTGTTGTTGAATCAGAAAGACAACAATACATGGATTTTGTATTAACATTAGAAACATTTAATGAAGATTTAAAAGTGTTATCTGAATCACTTCAAAAATCTGTAACATATAGGTAGGGTGAATTATGGTAAAAATTTTATATGAGATAGAAAAAGTAAATAGTAAAGTTATACCTAAATTTGAAACTACTGTTACACATTTAGGAGCTGCAGCTTCAAAAGCAAATTCACTTCAAATACCATCTTTCGGAATGAGTGGTTATGTGGCAAGTTTAGGATCTAAAATTGACAAATGTAAAAAAGATTGTAGTGGAACTATTAATTGGTTAGAAACATGCAGTAATAAATTTACTGAATGCAATACAACTTCAATCGATGCATTTGATAAAATTCCTGTAGAAGAAATAAAAGAGAAAAAAAATCAAGTTAATGCAATTTAACTTGATTTTTATTTGCATAAAAAAAAACATTTTCATGTTCTTTTTTACATAATTATAAGTTTAGAACCATTTCTAATATTTGATTCTCTAATAATTGTATTTCCTGGATATATAATACCAGTATCACTATTATATAGTTGACAGTTATCAAAATCCAATTTATATAATAAATTAACATCTTTTAAAGCTTTAGATAATAATGTCAATATATCAGCAACATTTTTATTTAAAGGTAAATATATATTATATTTTTCATCTAAATGTGGTATATCAATTTCAACTAATATTTTATTCTTCATCTTCTGTATTACACTCCTTATCAACAATATATTTTATAATTGTATGAGATAAATCATTAACAACATATCCGATTTGTGGGAATGATATTTTTTTCTCATTTAAATTTAATTCTGGCATTCTAATAACAACTTGTGTACTAGCATTACCACCTAACCAAATACCATTAGTTCCATCAAATATATCTCTTAACCATGAAGTAGTTTCAAGAGATCTAAATGATGTATAACTATCCATTATTATAAATGTATTACCAGTATACTTTTTAGACTCAGCAAGTAAATTATCTAAAATATTTAAGCTTTCCTTGTCTAATTTACTTCTAAATTCATCCAGTCCAATAATGAAAAATACATTATGTTTAGGCTTTTTACCATCATTATTAGTTTCAATCTTAATTTGTTTAGCAAGTGTATTAAAGTCATCATTAAATACATCTATATCTTGATTAGGATTATTATATATTTTTAATGCATCTATTATTCTAAGTTTAGTCATTGGAATTTTATTGATCATTTCAGCTAAACCATAAATAAAATTAATATGTTTTTTAATAGATGTAGCTAATACTACATTAAAGTTTTTAGCTTTAAAATCATAATTACAAATACTTAAACTTGATTTGCCCATACCTACAGGTACATTTGCTAAAGTATAATTTTTATCAGCTATATAATCAGGTGTAACAAATTTAGGTAATATAGGTATTCTTGGAGCTTTATTCTTAAGTTGACTTGATAATTCATCACTAACACTTTTTACAATTAAATTAATATTATCGCTATCACTTATATAAGCAGTTTGAAATTCATAAGAACCATTTTCTAAACAAGCAATTCCTCTTCCAAAATATTTAGCAGGAATCAATCCTTTAGGAGCACCTAATAAATATCTATATTCTGTAGGATCATTTAATTTAAGTGATATTTTATTAGCAAATAATTGTTGTATTTTTAGTCTAATACCAGTTGTAAGTGAACTTGATAATATAAAGTACATTCCAAATTTAGGTCCATCTTTATATAATGTAGTATACTTTTCAGATAAATTAACTTGTTGTTCACAAAAGTTTTCATACCCATTAATTATACACAATATATTAGGTAATTTCTTTTTATTACTTTTATTATATAATTCATAACTTCCAGAATAATCAGCTAACATTTCTTTTCTTTTTTCAAGTTCAGCAAATAACATAGAAGTCAAATTAATTAATTTTTCATTATCATCAGATAATACCACATCTCCAACTTGAGGAAATTTGCTAAATTTTCTTAATGTTTCACTTCCATAATCTATAATATAAGTATATAACTCATCCGTAGTATGATTAGTACACAATGAAACAATTAATGTGCTTAATAGATTTTCTTTTCCACTTCCAGGCATTCCAAATAGTAATAGATTTCCTTTTTTAGAAATATCAACAGTTAATAAACCTTGTTTTTGTTCTACTGGATTATCATATTCACCAATAATTGGATCTAAAACATAAGGAGTAGGTTTATAATTATATTTTTTTATTAAATTAGATATATATATTTTTTCAGGTATGCTATCTAACCATAATTTTTTAGTTTGAATATTATTTTCTTTTCCAAGTTTACATAGATAATTAACTATGTTAGTAACTTGTTCACCTTTATCAACACTAGTAGTTTTATTAACATTAATATTGTTAATAGATTTAATTGATTCACCAACATTATTTATAAAGTTAATGGAATCATCAACTTTCTTAACAACTTTTTCACTTTCAATATATTTAGCACCACTCCAAGCTGATTGTCCTAATTCAAATAATTCATCATAACCAACTTGTAAATAGAAACGTCCAGCTTCTTTAATAGATGCTGCATCAGGTCTTTTTAACATTTCATTACTATCTGCTTTAGTTTGAACTTTTAAACAAACTTTAAATTTTGCATTAGACCAAATTTGATCATTAACAACACCACTTGGTTTTTGAGTGGCAAGTATTAAGTGAACACCTAAAGAACGTCCAATACGTGCTGTACTAATAAGTTCATCCATAAAATCAGGTTGTTGACTTTTTAATTCTGCAAACTCATCAGATATTATTAATAGGTGAGGAATAGGTTCTTTAAGCAATCCCTCTCTATAGTATTTTTGATATTTATATATATCTATTGTACTTTCACCTAAAGCATCTCTTGCTTCATTAAATTTCTTTTGTCTTCTTTTAAGCTCACTATTTATTGACACAAGAGTTCTATTCATTTCACTAACATCTAAGTTAGTAATAGTACCAGCTAAGTGAGGAATACTAATACCTTTTTCTCTATTTTCAAAAGCACCAGCAAGTCCACCACCTTTATAGTCAATAAGAACAAATTGAACTTCATCAGGATGATAATTAACAGCCATTGATAATATATAAGTAATTATAAATTCAGATTTACCACTACCAGTAGAACCAGCTATTAAACCATGAGGTCCATGATACTTCTCATGTAAATCTAATTTAAATAAGTCACCAGAAGAATGAACTCCAATAGGACAACTAAGTGTAGTTATAGGATCACTTGATTTCCATCTATTAAGAATACCAAGCTGTTCAATATTACCAACATTATACATTTCTAAGAATGATATTGAAGATGGAAGATTAGCACTGGCTTCTGCAGATTGAATTGGTATATTTGATAGTTCTCTAGCAGCTCTATACATATCTAAACCATTACAATATTCAACATTAAAGTTTAATTGATTTTGAGAAGTGTATTCTTTTTCAAATATACAACTAACTTTATCAACAACATAAATATATTTATTACATGTATTAGGTAAATGTTTTAACGACTTATCAACCATTAAAAACGAAAAACCTAAATTCAATTTTGCTTCAATAACTTCATCTAAGAAAGCAAGATTTTTATATCTGCCAAAATCGTCAGTAATAATTATATAGTATGGTTTATAATCAAGATATGGATTTTCTTGATTAGTTTCTTTATTTTCATCAGTTTGTGCTTTTATATTAGCATTTCTTTCATTATATACTTCTTCTAAACTTTTAAATATTTCTTTTGCTTCATCTTCATTAGTAGCAAAATATCTTTGAGTTTTATCTTCACTAAATAAATGAGGCATTAATTTAACAGCATTCCATTTATATTCGTTTTCTTTATTAGTTAATAAAACTATTTTTAAATCTATTGGACTATGCATAGTAACTAATTGTAATATAATTCCTTCGATAAATTCATCTTTAAATGATGTATTACATATTATAGAAGAAATTCTATTGTCTAATAAAGAAAATGTAATAGGAACATTTAATAATTTATTTGAATTATTTTTAATATCAATAGCTTTTTGAATTAAGTTATCTCTATCAAGTTCAAATCTTTCTTCAGGAGCACTTATATTAAGAGAAGCAGGTTTATTTCCAAGACCAGTTCTAATAGTTAAGAAATCTTTATCAGAAATTTCTCTTTCCCAAAGTCTTGCTTTTTCTCCAATTGCAATCTCATAACATTGAAAACTAGATAAATATGTATCATATATAGTTTGTGATTGATATTTAATTGCTTTAGATATTTCAGCTTGTTTTTCTTCTAAATATTTTGTATATTTTTCTTGACGAAGTTTTTCTTTCTTTTCTCTATATTTTTTTTGATAAATACTTAATATTTTAGGAAGTAATACTGAACATGTAAGCATAACAACAGCTTGCACTATAGGAATAATAACATCAGAATTTAATCCAACATTAGCATCATACCTCTTAATAGCATTAAATATACTTATCAATGACATTACAAACATTGTTCCACTAGCACCAATAGTAAATATAAATGGAACTTCTTCATTAACAAATTTACCAGGTGGTGGATCTATAACAATATCTTCTTCTTCATAAGTAAAAGTAAGTCTAGGTTTATGAAAGAAATAATTATCATCTTTATAAAGAGGAACATCATTCTCTCCACAGTCATAATCTAAAAATTGTTTATTACTTATTTTATTTTTTTCTTTATAATTGTTTAACTTTGGACTTAAAGATATATTTTCAATAGAAGAATAAATTCTTATAAATGTTTTCATCCATATAATTTTTACATTCTTTATAAAAATTATATCTCCAACACTTAATATAGTTTTAGAAGTAATTCTTCTTCTATTTACATAAGTTACACCTTTTTCATTAGGCTGATTTATATAATATAAACCTTTTTCTTTAGTAATAGTACATTCAGTTGAATTAGCCAAACTTCCAAAAATAATATCACTTTCAGAACTATTACCAATTTTTATTTCTTCAATATTATCATTAATTACAAACTCATTAAAAGTATCATTAATAGGATAAGTAAACATATAATAATCATAATTAGAACCAATTATTTTTAAATTGTAGCATCTATAATTTTCAAAAGCAATATTATCTTTACCACTAGTACATTTAATAGAATCATCATTTTTAAAATACCATTTTCCTTCATTAGAATATATATTTAAAAATACCTCTATATTTGTTAGTGATGGAATATAAGAAAATAAGAAACTTTCAGCTACTTTTTCTGGTAAATTATATACATTTAATTTTTCTTCATCAGCCAAATATAATTTCATGTCATCAACTCCTATTATATATGTTAAAATTATAACATTAATTATCAATTTCTTCAATTAATATAGCACATATTTAGTATATTTTTGTTATAATAATACTCATGAAAAAAAGAAACAAATATTTTATAGTTATTTTATTATTTATAATTAGTTTATTTATTATAGTTTTGCTTTTTATAAACAAATATTCAAATATTTTAGATACTAATAAGACAAAAGATTTATTAGAATTTTTATATACTTTAAAGGAAGGTAATTATCAATATAAAGAAGGATATATTTTAACTGAAAATAATTCATTAGTTCAAGATAAAAAATATCTAAGTGGAAATGGAAATATTCATATTGATAAGTATGGTAATGTAGAATTTTATATTAATTATAATAATAAGTGTAGTTATAAAAATTTAGAAGGCAATATAACATCAAAAAATGATAGCTGTAATTCTTTTAATAAATTAGATATAAAAGTAGCAAAAAATAATAATCAAATATCATTCATTTCTAATACAAAAAATTTAGAATATAAAATATCTAACAAAGATGATTTTAAAGGTGAATGGATCAAAAAAGAATATAGTGATAATTTTATATTAAATTATTATAAAGAAGGAACTCACTATATATGGTTTAAAAGTGAAGATGGTGTATTAAGTGATGCAATTCAATTTAACATCGAATGTTTAAACACTAGAAAAGCACAATATGATTCAAATGTTTTATATTGTAATGGATCAACTATTATTTTAGATAATATAGAGTGGGTAGTAATAGATACTAATGAAAAAGATATTACTTTAATGAAATATTTACCTATTAAAGATAACCTTTATCATTGTACAAGTGAAAATAGTGAATATTGTTTTTATGCTCAAAATGAAATAAAAGAATTTAAATGGAGTAATTCATACATAAATTATTATTTAAATAATATTTATATTGATACACTTAGTGATAGTTTAAAAAATAGATTAATAACTAAATATATTTGCAATGAATATGAACTTTATAATTGTGAAGGAGAAAGCTGTGGGGGAAATACAAAAGAAATAATAAATGATAATAATTGGGTATGTACAAACTATACACCTAGTAAAATAAGATTAATTTCCTACTATGAATTTAATAATATCGTTTCTAATTCAAAAAATATAGAAACATTAAATGGAAACTATTGGACAATAAATTCTTTTACTAAAAATTATGGTTCAGTAGTACAAAATAATTATGAATTTTATATTTTAGAAGACTTAAATAATAAGTTAAATGTAAAACCTGTAATAACAATTACAAAATAATAATAATTTATGTTAAAATTATACTAGGAGGATTCCTAGTGAAAGATATATCATTAAAGAACATTTTATTTGATAAAAAGATAGTAATAATGTCTATCTTGTTTTGCTTTATAACAATATTTAGTTTAATAGGATTTAGTTACAGTAAGGAAGAAAAAACTTTACCAATAAACATAAAGTATAATAATGTTGTAACTTTCAATATAGATACTAATAATGATTTAATTCCAGACTTTAATTTAATTAATAATGATATAGATTCAGATGGAATATGTGATATAAATTGTGATAATAATGGTGATAACATCCCAGATGTAAATATAGATTTAGATGGTGACTTAATAGTCGATTTAAATATAGATGTTGATAATGACTTAAGAGCTGACTTAAATATAGATTTAAATATTGATACAATCGCAGATACAAATGTAGATACAAATAACGATAGAGTATGTGATGTTAATTGCGATATTGATGGAGATTTAATTCCAGACGTTAACATAGATTATTTTGGCGACTTAGTTCCAACTTTTAATATAGATGTTAACTGTAAAGAACCACAAACTAATTTAATAAATCAATACATTGAAGATAAATGTATTTCAAATTGTGATCTAGATAAAGATAATAGACCTGATATCAATATAGATATAAATAATGATAAAATTTGTGACATTAATTGTGATATTAATGATGATGAAATTTCAGATTTAAACATAGACAAAAATAAAGATAAAATAGTAGACTTGAATATAGATTTAAATAATGATAAAATTTGTGATTTAAATTGTGACTTAAATTCAGATTCTATCCCGGATATAAATATAAATTTTTATAATAAAAAACCAACTTTTAATATAGATACTAATCAAGACAATATCGCAGATAAAAATCTTATAACAAACAAAAATAATTGTACACTTAATTGTGATTTAGATAATGATGGACATCCAGATATTAATATAGATATAAATAGTGATGGAATATGTGATATAAATTGTGATATTAATGATGATCTAATCCCAGACATAAATATTGATACTAACAAAGATGGTATAAAAGATTTGAATATAGATTTAAATAAAGATAATATTTGTGATATAAACTGTGACATAAATAATGATCAAATACCTGATTTAAATATGGATACAAATAATGACTCAAAAGCAGATTTAAACATAGATACAAATAATGATAAGATATGTGATTATAATTGTGACACAAACAATGACAATATTTGTGACTTAAATTGTTATGTTAAAACATTAAACAATTGTGATACAAACTGTAAAGATAAAGTAGATAATGTGTATATTAATTTAAAAGATAAACAAACACTACTAATGAACGATAAAACCTCAAAAACTTTCAATATTATTAATGAATCAAAAACATCAATAAATATAAATATTATTTTAAAAAATGTCAAAAAGAATACAAACTTTACACTAAAAAAAGATGATGTAATTTTACTTGAAAATAGTAACAATAAAACATTACAAACAATAAGCATACCAGCCCAAACAAAATTCAAATATGAACTTAATTTAAGTGAAGTAGATCCTGAATTATACATTCTTATTGAAAACAAATAACTCTTGAATTTTTAACCTAATATTGTTATCATTATTATGATAGATACTCTAAGGAGGAATTATTATGGATGATACAAAAGGACAAACTATATTTTTAACAATAGTAGGAATAGCAACACTTCTAGTAGCTGTAGTAGGAGCTACTTTTGCATGGTTTAGTATTGGAACTTCTAGTGATGAAGATCCAAGTAAAATGATTATGACAACTGCAAGATTAGGAAAAGTTGTATTTAAAGATGGTGATGAAATAATCGCCACTAATCTTTTACCAGGTAAAACATTCAAAAAAACATTTGTTGTATCTCAAACAGACGTAGAAGCAACAGAAAAAATAAAATATGTTATTAAATTAAATGTTAAATCAAATACTTTAACACCAGTTGCTGATAACCAATTTGTTCATTCATTAACATCAACAGGAAATACTAACAATGGAACACTAGTAAGTTTTGAAAATCAAGTTGTTCCAGAAGAAACAATAGTATTAGGAACAGGAGAATTAAATGGATATGAAACTCATACATATGAATACACTATTTCATTTAATGAATCTGGATTAGATCAAAATGCAGCTCAAGGTAAAACATTTCAAGGACAATTATCAGTTGATCTTTTACCAATAACAGCAGAAACTAAATAGTGATATGTTCACTTTTTTGATTGAAAGAGTAAAGTATGAAAGAAAAAAAGAAAGATAATAAATTTAATTTGTTATTTAGTCTAATAGTTTTATTAGGCGTTTTCATAATGCTTGTAGCTTGCACTTACTCATATTATGTAAAAGAAATAAAAAAAGATAATAAAGACGTCACTATTAATACTATAACAATGTCTATGCAATACTTTAATCAAGAAAACATAGAATTATCAAATCTAAAACCAGGAGTTACTTATAAATATAATTTTAGTGTCAATAACTATAGTGAAGACATAATTGGAAAATATAAATTAATATTTGATATAGAAACACCATTAAATAACAATATAGATGAAGATTTCACTTATTCATTAGAATCAACAAGTGACTCAAATGATAAAACAAATTCATTAATCTATAAAACTAATATGTCAGTTCCAACTCAATCACTAGTAATAGGTTCAGGAACAATAACACCAAACAATAAACAATACTATACTCTAACATTAAATATAAAAAATAATTCTGATATTCAAAAATATATCGGAAAAGTTTTTGTTGCTAAAATATATTTGAAGATTGATAACAACTAGGTGACATTATGGAAGAAGATAGAATAATTAAAAGGAAAAAAATATTTAAATTTATGTCTAGAAGCATAAGTTTTACATTAATAATATTTTTAATGATAATAGCCTCATTCTTAATACTTTATGTTGTAAGCACTAAAATCGCAGATAAAAAAGGAGAAACTCCTCCTTATTCATTATATACAATTGTTAGTGAAAGCATGGTACCTGAATTAAAAGTATATGATGTTATATTAGTTAAAAAAACAGAACCTTCTAAATTAAAAGAAAAAGATATTATAACGTTTTATTCAAGTAATCCATATTTTGGAACAACACCAATTACTCATAGAATTATAAATATAGAAAAAGATGAAAATTCAGATTTAGTTTTTGAAGTAAAAGGTGATAATAATAAAATACCTGATCAAGATAAAGTAATATCTTCAAATATAATTGGAAAAGTTATATTAAAATTTCCTGAATTTGGAAAAATACAATTCTTTTTAGCTTCAAAAGGTGGCTATATAATAGCAATTCTAATACCTGCATTAATTATTTTATCTTATGATATTTATAAATTAATTAAACTAATTTCTTTAAAAATGAGAATAACTAGTCTAAATAAAGAAGATGAAATGTAAAAAAGTTTTTTGAAATTAATCAAAAAACTTTTTATTTTCTACAATTCTCACATTATTAGGATTAATCTTTAATGCTTTATTAATATATTTTTTACCTTCATTTTTATTTCCAGTAAAGTAATAAGATAAACTCATTAAATCATATATAGTTTCATCGAATGTAAATGTTTCATTAATATAAGTCATATTATTTTGTTTAATCTTTAATGCTTTTTTGCCTAACTTAATTACTTCATTATAATGTTTAAGTTGATATTCTAATAACATCTTTTCAACATATGCATCTCTAAGATATGGAGCTTCTTTAATAGCTTTATCTAACCACATAAGTGCTTCATCATATCTTTTTAATGCAATATACGAACGAGATATAAATCTCATAGATGCACATCTTTCATCTTTCCAAGTAGCAGTTTTAAGATTAAGATGCTTTATTAATGTATCAATACATTTATTCCATTTTCTATAATACATGTATTCTCTTCCTAAATAATGCATATTTCTATCATCCAAAGGATCTTCTTTAACAGATAATTCAAGTAATTTTAGATAAGAACCTCTAGATTTAGAATCATCGGGATAGTGATTAATTATTACATCATTACATAGAATTTCTTTTTGAACACTTTTTCCACAATAAGTTAATACTTCATGTACAGGATGAGTCCAAATATAATCATTATTAGAATGTATCTTATTGGTATAAAAACTTACAATTGGTTTATTATCTTTATCAAGTTTCCAATTATATATGTATTTAGCTCTTGTTACATCATCACTCCAAGATTTAATTAAATTATCAATGGAGTTTGGCAAAAGTACTTCATCTAAATCTAAGGAAATACATATGTCAGCATCTTTTGGTATTAGTTTTAACGATTCATTTCTAGCAACATCAAATCTCCAAGGATTAATTTCTTTTACTTCAACCTTAACACCTAATTCTTTTAATAATTTAACTGTATTATCAGTAGAACCTGTATCTAAAACACAAATATAATCAGCATCTTTTATTGATTCATACCATCTTTTAACAAATTTTTCTTCATTTTTGCAGATAGTATAAACACATACTTTATATTTTTTCAATATTAAGCTCCAGTTGGTCCTGTTGGTCCAGTAGGTCCTGTTGGCCCTGTTGGTCCAGTAGGTCCTGTTGGCCCTGTTGGTCCAGTTGGTCCAGTTGCACCAGTTTCACCAGTAGATCCTGTAGGTCCTTGTGGAATTGTAAGATTTAATACGAAGTTTGGAGCAGTGCCAGAAATACTAGCTGTAGCTTGAGTACCAGGATCTCCAGTAGTTACTGTTCCAATTGTTAATACAGGAGTTTCTCCATCTGCCCCAGTAGGCCCAGTAGGTCCAGTTGCACCAGTAGATCCCACATCACCAGTAGGTCCAGTAGGCCCAGTTGCACCTGTTGCACCTGTTGGTCCAGTTGCACCAGTAGGCCCAGTAGCACCAGTTGCACCTGTTGGTCCTGTAGCACCTGTTGCTCCCGTTGCTCCAGTAGCACCAGTAGCACCAGTAGCACCACCACTAGGTCCAGTTGGCCCGGTAGGTCCTGTAGCGCCATAACATGTATACATAGGCGGGAACACCTTTATTTTTTTATTACAATTACAATTATTCATAATTTCCTCCTATAATATTATATTAGTTTCAATGATAATTAATAAATTAATTTACCTAAATAAGCCAAAATCCAAATATTTTTTTAAAATTAGTAAACAATATGTAATGTTGAAATAAATATAACCTTTATTAATTTAACAAAATGTTATAATAATATATAAGGAAGGTAGAAATGGAAAAAAACAGAAGTATCAAATTATATATTATGTTTGCTCTTATCATTTCTGTTGTTGGCCTTTCAATTGCATATGCTGCATTTAGTTCAACATTAACAATTGAAGGTTTGGTAACGGTAAAAAAAACAACAGATGCTTGGAATATTGGTATTGAAGCTCTTGATGGGACTACTAAATTAACACCAACTATTACTGGAAGCGCAAAAGAAATTACTTCTCCAACAATATCTGGAACAACAATATCAGGATTCGAAATAAGTTTTTATGCGCCAGGAGATATTGTAGCTTATGATTTTAACTTGGTAAATAATGGAATAGTGAATGCTGTCCTTGAAGAGCAAAATATTAATGTGGGAACGTTAACTTGTACTCCTAAAGAAAATGGTACAGCGACAACAGCAGAAGCTATTGATTTATGCAATGATTTATACGCAAATCTAGTTGAAACAAAAACAATTATAGGAGAAAAACAAGTGTTAGCTCCAGGAGAAAAAAGAACTTTTCGTTTTGAAATATCATGGAACGAAGAAAGCACAGCAGTAATAAGCGATGACGTCATAGTTAAATTAGACGGAATGACAATGCCAATTACACAAGAGTAGGTTATTTACAAGAAAGAAAGAGAAATATGGAAAAAAATAGAAATGTAAAAATTTATGTAATATTCGCATTAGTAATTTCAGTTATGGGATTATCAATTGCATACGCAGCATACAGTGCTACGTTATTAATAAGTGGAACAGTAACTGCAAAGAAATCTTCAGAAGCATGGAATGTTCACTTTGAATCACCAGATGGAGGAACAACATTGACGCCAACATTAGAAGGGTACGCTGAAGTTGTTTCTCCAGCCACTGTGACAGCAACAACGATATCAGGCTTTAAAGTTAATTTTTACGCACCAGGTGATTCAATAGAATATAGTTTTGATATTAAAAACACTGGTTCAATAGATGCAACAATAGATAAAATAGCATTGGGATCATTAAGTTGTTCAGCATCAGGTAATGAACAGGAAGCACAGAAATTGTGCAATAATTTAGATATGGCTATTACGAACTCAAACGGAGACGAGATATCTCTAGGTGATAAAATTCCAGCTGGAAGTTCAGAATCTTATTTTTTACTAATTTTTTGGAGTAGTATTGATACTGCAACATACAATTCAGACATTGTAATAAGTGTTGGCGAAACAAAATTTGAATTTGTTCAAGATTAATAAAATTGTAAACATTAGAAAGAAGTAAAATAATGGAAAAAGGAAGAGGAACTAAAGCATTGGTGGTAGTTACCTTATTAGTATCAGTACTAGCACTATCAATTGCATACGCAGCATATAGTGCAACATTATTGATAAGTGGAACAGTAACAGCAAAAAAGTCATCAGATGCATGGAATGTACACTTTGAATCTACTGATGGAAGCACAACATTAACTCCAACGCTTGGTGGAAATGCTAAAGTAACATCATCAGCAACACTAACAGAAACAAAAATATCAGATTTCGAAATCACATTTTATGCGCCGGGAGACTCAATATCATATGACTTTGAAGTAAAAAACACAGGTTCTGTAGATGCAACACTAAATAAAATAACATTAGGCTCACTTAATTGTTCTAAAGCAACTGGAACACAACAAGGTACAGAAACAGATGCTAATAATTTATGTGGCAATTTAGATATGAATATTATGAAATCTGATGGGAATAATATATCTGTAGGTGATAAAATTCCAGCAGGTGGATCTGAAACATACAAACTTACAATAACATGGAACGAAAGTGATACAAATATTTATGAAAATGATATAGCCATTAGTGTAGGTGAAACAACTTTTGACTTCATACAAGACTAGACACTTTATGACACATAATCAATAATTAAGTGACAAAAAGTCATTTACAAAAAAATATAGTAATGTTATAATTAAGGAAAGATAGGAGAGTAATTATGGAAAAAGAAAGAGGAATTAAAATATTAGCAGTAGTAGCTTTGTTAGTATCAGTAATTGGTTTATCAATTGCATATGCAGCATATAGCGCTACTTTATTAGTAAGTGGAACTGTAACAGCAAAAAAATCAGCTGACGCATGGAATGTTCGTTTTACAGCAACAGATGGAACTTCAACATTAACTCCAACATTAGCAGGACATGCAACAGTAGGAACAGCTGCAACAGTAACAGATACATCAATTTCTGCATTTAATATTAACTTTTTTGCCCCAGGCGATTCAGTAACATATGAATTCAAAGTTAATAATAGTGGAGCAGTAGATGCATCTTTAAGTACAATTACTAAAGGTTCATTAACTTGTGCACCTAAAGCTAGCGGAAGTGCTACTCAAACTGAAGCAGATAATTTATGTAAAGATTTAACTTTAGAACTAACTAAATCTCCTAGTGGAGAAATCACTACAGGAGCTACTTTAGCTTCAGGAGCAGCAGAAACTTACAAATTAACTGTAACTTGGAAGAGTGAAAGCACTGCATCAATTAGTGATGACATTGTAGTTACAGTAGGACAATCTTCTTTTGTATACGTACAAGGATAGATAATATATGAAAGTAAGTCAAATAAAAGTAATATCATTATTAACTTTTATTAGTGCACTACTTATTTTCAATAGTTTTGTAAATAAGATTTTTAGCAATTATGGTATATGTGCGTTCTTATTATGTTCTATAGGAGTGTCTATATACCTTTTTGGCTATAAAAAAGAAAAAAGCAGATACAATAAAGACGTAATACTATCAATAGTAATATATTGTATAGCATATTATTTAATAACATATTTAGCAGGTTTGTTTATTGGATTTAACTATAATATTTATAGTTTAAAATTTCTAAAAATAATAAAAAATATATTTCCTGTAATATTGATGATCGTATTAAGTGAAACATTAAGATATATAATAAACTCAAAATTTAATGAAAGTAAAATTATATTAATCTTATCATTCATTACATTTGTTTTAATAGATACAACATTTACTTTAGGAAGTATAGATTATAGCAATTTTGAATCTATATTAACAAACATTGGTTTATTTGTTTTACCTAGTATATCAACTAACATGTTATTAACATATATGTCATATAAAGTTAGTTATAAACCTTGTATTATTTATAGATTAATTATAGAATTGCCAACATATATGTTACCTATATTTACCGCATTTGGTAATTATGTATGGTCAGTAATATATGTAGCATTTCCATTATTTGTCTTTATAAGAATATATCTAATGTTTTCTGCAATAAATAAAAAAACAATAATTAAATCAAATTATAAATCAAAAGAAAGAGTAGAGTCATTACTTAGAGTAGTAATAGTTTTTATGTTATTCATTGTTATAGGTTTAACATGTGGATTCTTTAAATATCAATTAATAGTTATAGCTTCAGGAAGTATGGAACCTATCATATATCGTGGAGATGCAGTATTAGTAAAGAAGTTAAGTACAGAAGAAATAAACCATTTACAAACTGGTGACATAATTGTATTTAAAAAAGACAATAAAATAATAGTACATAGAATCTATAACATAATAGAAACTGGAAATGAGAAATTTATTAAAACAAAAGGAGACAATAACAAATCTCCAGATAATTATTTAGTTGAATTAAGTGAAGTAGTCGGAACAACAAATAAAGTAGTTAAATATGTAGGTTATCCAACTGTATGGCTTAGTGAAGCAATTAGATAAGAATAAAGAGAAGAGGTGAATTTTGTGAAAAATATAAATATTTTTGATAACGAGTTTATTAAAAAGAACTTTTCAAGTACATCTTTTAAAGTTTTATTTGATATTTGTTTAATTATTCTAGTTACATCAATAGTATTTGTATTTTTCATTAAAATTTTCATCATTAAAACAGATAATTATTTATCATATTCAGAAAATAGTTCTGCAGATTACAAAGTTAATTTAAAGAAAAATGATTATTACGAAGTAGATAAACTTCCATCAGGAATGAATTATATAGCAAGTTTGATTGATTCAATAGATGTTAATTTTGATTATTTATTTGAAAGTAGTAAATCAATAGATTATGATAGTACTTATTATATAGAAGCAGTAACTAGAGTATATGGTGATAGAGAAAAATCATCAGTATTATTTGAAAAGAAAGAAATATTAAAAGATGCATTAAAAGTATCTAAAAAAGATATTATGGCACAAGCTTTTAAAGAAAGTGTTACTGTAGATTATGATCATTTTAATAAATTTGTAAATGATTTCAAAGCAGATTATGCATTATCTACAGGAAGCGATGTAACAATTATATTACATGTTAATAGTGAAGGTACAAATAAAGACTATGATGGAAAAATCAATTTAGATAGTAAAGCATCACTAGTAATTCCATTATCAGAACAAACAATAAATATTAAAATTAATAAAAATGATATAAATACACATGATGTATTATTAGAAAAACTTGGTCTTAAAAATATTAATATTTTACAATTAATTATATTAATAGTGTTTACTGCAATAGATGTTTATTTGATAAACAAATTCTTAAAGCAACTATTAAAGTATTTAGAAAATATAACTGAATATGAAAAAAGAAGAAATAAAATATTAAAAGAATATGATAGTATTATAGTTAATACTGGAAGCGATGTTGATGTCAATAAATATCAAATAGTTGATGTATTAGGATTTAGTGAACTAGTAGATGTTCATGATAATCTAGGAAACCCAATTCTATATTATGAAATCATACCTAATAGAATTTGTTGCTTCAGTATAGTAAAGGATAGAATATTATATAGATATACATTAAATAGTGAAAAAATGAAAGACTAAAAGGAGGAGACTTTATGAATAATAAAAAAAGATTATTTAAAAGACCATCTTTATTGTCTTTTGTTTTTTTATTTTTCATAATATCTACTTCTTTTTTAGTAATAGGTTATTCTGCTAATTCGAGTACTTTAGCAATAGATGGGTCTCTTGTTACAAGAAGTAACTTGGATGTTCGTATCACAGATATTAAATTAAATTCAAGTGGTTTGCAATTAGCATCTCAGACAGTAACACCAGGATATACAGCTAAATCTATTGATGGTGGAGTTAGATTAACAAGTGCATCTTCTTATGTAACATATGATGTAACAGTAACGAATTTATCTTCACAAAATGTATTAGTAACGGATATAGCAAGTACACAATGGACAAACACTAATATGGAATATGTTTTAGAAAATCTAACTATTAATGAAACAATAATTCCAGCAGCAAGTGAATATACATTTCAAGTAAAAATAAAATTTAAAGATAGCGTAATTTCAAAAATATCAGGTTTTCTTGAAACTGTAATAGAAAATGTTCTTGGTATTAGTTTAAATCTTAATATGGTTTTAGATTTTACATTTTATAAAGTACCACAATATTCTTTAGAAATTACAAGTAATCCAGAAGATGCAATTATAACTTATACAGTAAATGATGAAGTTGTCGCGACATGTACAGGTTATTGTCGTAAAGTCTTTGATGTTAACACAAAAGTAACATGGAAAGTTCAAAAAGAAGGATTAACAGCTAAGACAAATACAGTTACAATGGATAAGAATTATTCTGAAACAGTTGATATATCAAGTTTTACAGGCAAAATAACATATAGCACAATGAGTATATCTTGTGCAAACTATACAAAAGGTAGTTCACCTTATGCAATAAAATACACTGGTAATTGTTCGGTACATGATGATGGAAATGATAATTGGAAAATAAAATTTTTAACAAGTGGTAGCTTAACACTTTCTACAACAACTAATGTTGACGCTTTCCTAGTCGGCGGTGGAGGCGGCGGTGGTGGCAAATGGGGTGGTGGAGGCGGCGGTGGATATACCAAAACCTATACCAATTTATCTTTGCAATCTAATACTGCTTATGAAGTAACAATTGGAGCAGGAGGCTCAGGCGGCTCAAATGGTGAATCTTCGTCATTAACTATAGGTTCTAAAACATATTCAGCAGCAGGTGGTTCTGGTGGAGGGTTAGGAAATGCCAGTGCTGGATGTGCATCTGGTGGTTCAGGAGGCTCCGGTGGTGGAGGCGGCGGTCTTTGGGCTGGAAAAGCAGGTACTAATGGTAACAATGGTGGTGACAGCGGCTACGTTAATAGTGCAAGTCAAGAAAAATATTGTTCAGGCGGCTCAGGTCAAGGTACAACTACTGGAGAATTTGGATCTTCAAATGGCACATTATTTGCGGCTGGTGGCGCAGGAAGTGCTGGAGGAACAGGAAGTTCAGGAGAAGCTAACACTGGAGACGGCGGAGGCGGAGGTACAACTGGTGCAAATGGTATGCCAGGAGGTTCAGGAGTGATTATTATTCGTAATAAAAGATACAAATTCACTTTAGTTCCTAATCCACAATCAGCAGCAGTTAACTTAAAATGCGGTGGTACAGAAGTAAATGGTTTTGGCACACAGAGCTGTGACGTTGATAAAAATACAACAATAGAGTATTCAGTTACTAAAGCAGGTTATTATGATAAATCTGGTTCTTATACAATAGAAACAAGTGATTATACGCTTAATGTAACATTAGAAGAAAAGCCATGGATAACAGGAACATATGTGAATACTAGCTCAACTTTAGCTGCTACTGAATCTTTAACAGTTTATCATTCTGGTAAATATTTAATTGATATTTGGGGTGGTAAAGGAGCAGACAAATTCAGTGTAGATTTAACTTCATCTGGTTATGGTGGAGCAGCGGGTCATGTTTATGGAGTAGTTGAACTTTATGAAGGACAAACAGTATACTATACACTTGGTGGTAATGCCCAAACATCTGTACTAGGTGGATTATTTGGCGGTAATATTTTAATATCTGAATCTGGTGTTAATGGTGGAGGAAAAGCAAAATCTGACTCTTTAGGAGCAGGGGGTGGATATTCTGCATTTGCACTTGATACAGCAATAATATCTGAAAGTACAATCAATAGCGGAAATGTATTATTCATCGCAGCAGGTGGAGGCGGCGGAGGAGGAAGTGACTCTTCTAAAAAAGATACATTTGCTTGTGGTGATGGTGGAGCAGGTGGTAATATGTCTAGTACAAAAACTGCAGTTTCAACAATAGGTTATGCTTTCAGTGGTGAAAACGGGACAGTTCCTAGTAATGGAGATTCAACATACATAGGTGGTGGTGGAAGTAGTACTGCTGGTGTATGCTCTTCAAGAAGTAATAACAACGGTTCACTTTTAAGCGGTGGAGAGTCATTCGAGAAAGGTGGCGCAGGTGGCGCAGGTTATTATGGTGGTGCTGGAGGTAGAGGAACTGGAAAAGACAAATCTGGCAAATATAGTGCTGGAGGTGGAGGAGGTTCTTCATTTATCTCAAGCCTAGCAACTTTTGAAGGATTAGATTCTTCAGTCACATCAAAAGTATCAACTTCAAACCCTAGTACAACAGGTGGAAGTTTAATCATAACTTATATAGGATCATAAAAACGATAGTAGAAATTACTATCGTTTTGTTATTAAGAAAATAATTTTATACATTAGATATGAAATAATAGTCAATAATACAATACCACTCATAACTAGATTTAAATTAAATACTTGAGAGCCATACAATATCAAATATCCAATACCAGCTTTAGAAGCAAGAAATTGACAATAAGATATTGTTGCTGTAAAATTTATTTATAAAATAATACGTACTTGCAAGACAATCATATCGTTATGGAGGATATCTATGAAATATAAAATGAGTCAGCTTAAAGTCATCGCCATCTTTATTGTTATAGTTTTAATTATATTGTTTAGTAATAAAATTAATATAAAAAATTTAAGAACAAATATTGGTACTAATCAAAATGAATTTAAAAATGGAGAAACATATCTATATAGTGTCGATAGCAATGTCATAGGAACAATTTCAAATTTTAATACTGCGCAAAAATCATTGGATTCAGAGACAAACTATTTAAGAAGTACTCTTGAATATAATAAAAATGAAGATTTTGACATTTTAATAGATGATTTGTTTGGAAAAGATGAAATTACAAAAATAAAAAATAGATATTGCTACAAGCAAAATACTTCTGAATGCCAATTACGTATCGCTCAACCAAGAATCATAAAAACTAAAAGTGGTAAGTACATATTAACTTTTTATACAACATTAAACCAAATTTATCTGAATTATAATTCTGGCGAAAATAAGCTTTCTAATATGATAATGGGTAGTATTGATGTATATTATACAGTTTCTTCGGATTTAAAAAATTGGACAAAACCAGAATTGATATATGAATCTAATTATAAAAATGGAGCAGGAGTTAACAGTAATTCATCAAACAATACAGCATACGGTTATGTTTTCCCATTTTTATTAGAATTAAGTGATGGTAGAATAATGTCATTAGCTGCCAAAAGAGGAATAGCTAGATATGCCTATGCTACAGCAAGTGCCTATAACATCAATGGATTATATATTAGATATGGAACGATGAATGGTAATAGTATAAACTGGACAGCTGAGGAACAAATATACAAAGGAAACCTTTATGATCCAACAGCCATAGAAGTTAGTGATGATGAACTACAAGTTTATTTTACTTCAATAGCTCCAGTTCAGTATATGCAAACAGATCAAGCCTCAAAAATGTCTAATGGGGAATATTATTACACTGCAAGTAGTTCACTTCACAATTCTTCTGGAGTAGCTATGATTTCGATGTTAAAAAATAAATCTACTGAAAAATATGTATCAACATATTCCATGCCAGGAGATAATTTACTTCAATACAACAAAACAAATACAAATACATATGTTGCCTACAGAATAATTCAATCATATGTCGCAACCAAAGCAAATCCTAATTTACCATATAACTTCGACAATGGTCTATCTGCTAGTAATGGAAAGAAAGTATATGGCATAAAAAGTAATGGTCAAATTATACAAATGGGTGATGGAATGGCAAGCCCTTTAATTCTAAATAATAAGACTATGGTTATGCCACTTGAGACAACTTATATAAAAGATAATAATGGTGTTATTGGACAAACTTTAGGTATTTCTCTAGCATACTCAAATCCGACAATGCTAAATATAGATGGGAAAAGTAAAAGTAAATATTGGATTGACTTATCTAATGCATTTTTAAACAATGCAAAAAATCGTACCTATAACAATGAGAAATCTGTATATTCAACAAGCACAGGACTTGGTGAAACTGAAGTTGGTCCAATTAATAGAGTTATAGCTGCTAATTCAGGAAGTGGTCCAGACATAGTTCAATTCCCATCAGGTGAAACACTATTGTCATATCATTTTTGGCCAAGTTTTCAAATAAAAATCGGAGATAATACAGGACACTTTGTTCAAGAAAGCAGGAACAATGGAAACATAGAAGAAATAAAATGTTATGTTGACGGAACCTATAATAATGAAAAACTTGCCAATCAAAATTTACATAAAAAAATATCTAAAAATACATATTGTGCTGCTATTAATATTACTGACTATGGAACTACATCTGAAGGTGGATATGACTTTGGAGGAATATATGTTGATAATTCACATAGAGTTCTAGCAGCCTTAGCTTACTTAGATAGTAAAGGAACCCATTTAAAAGTATCACAATATTATCTTAATCACAGTATTGATTCATATAGTGATGGTTTATCTCAAAAAAATGATGACGCTATATTTATTGGAAGCGATTCGTCTGCTCAAGAAACAGTAAGAACATATCATGATGATAATTATTTATATTTTGTAATTGATAGATTAGATAGTTCTGTATCATCTGCCGACTCTAATGGTTTAAGAATTCATAGTGATGCTCTAAAGCTAAATGGCAAAAAATATAATTACATCTGGGTTTCAAGCAATAATAAAAAAATCACAAGAGCCGTAGTTGGTATAGAAGGAAAATTTGAAGATATAAGTGACATGGTATTTGCCAAATATGTTTATGCTGATAATGGCTACAAAGTTATAATTAAAATTAAAAAGCAAGATGAAAGTAAAAAGTTTTATTTTATTGATAATAGTACTAAAAAACTTGAACTATTTGCCGCGATAACAAAAGGAAACGTCTATGATATTCTTGAAGGTGCTAAAGAAAGTGATATGAATACTTGGATATATGTAAATTTAAAGGAACCTAAAACAAAAATTACAATTCCAAGTAGTCCTACAAATAAATCTTACACCGGAAATGTTCAAAGTCACGGGATTGCAGTTCCAGCTAACACTAGTGTAGTTAGCTATGGCAGTACGACGAGTGCCAAAGATGCTGGGGAATATATTGTAAATTTCAAAATAAATGACCCAAACAAGTATGTATGGTCAGATGGTACTTCTGAAAATAAACATGTTAAGTGGAAAATAGTACAATCAACTCCAGAAATTTTCTTAACCGCTAAATCAACATCGTACACAGGAAACGCAATTGAATCAAATCCAGTTAGTACTAATATAACTGGTTTAAAAATAGTTTATAAGTACTATAGTAATAATGAATGTACAGTAGCAACCACTACTAAAACAGGCGCTAAAAATAATGGTGAAGCACCAGTAAATGCAGGAACTTATTATGTTAAAGCAATTTCTAATGAAACATTAAATACAAAACAAGCCAGCAGTAGTTGTGTAAAACTTACTATAAATAAAAAGAAACTAACAATTCCAACAAAAATAGGAGATAAAATTTATACTGGTGATGAACAGGATAGTGGTATCCAATGTCCAAAAGGAAGTAAGAGTAGTGGCGATTTAAAAGGAACTAAAGTAAAATCTTATACTCAAATATGTACTTTATCTTCAACAACTAACTATATATGGTCGGATGGTACAGTTGATCCAATAAAGATAGAGTGGAAAATACTATCACTAGAGGACTCATATAAAGTTACATTTATATCTGAAGGAAAAGAATTGTATTCTAGTTATGTAAGTTCAGGAGAAAAAATATCAAGACCAACACCTAATCCTACAAAAGATAATTACAAATTTGATGATTGGTATATAGATGAAACATTTAAAACAAAGTTTGATTTTAATACAGCTATTAAACAAAATGTAAGTGTTTATGCAAAATTTATTGAAGAAAAAGCAGTCAAAATAGCGAAAACGGAAAGTAATAAAACATTGTTGATTGGTTCGTTGTTGATCGCAATGCTATTGTTGGTTGGTGTAATAACTTATTTGTATAAAAAGAAACGTAAAAGTGTGCAACAAAAACAATAAGATAGGAGAGAAAGATGAAAAGGTCTTTCTCTTTTTGTGGCTTATATAAAGAAAAATAAAACTCACCCTTTTTTGATGTGAGACTCGTTTAGGAGGCACAATAAAAAAGCAATAGTAATTTAAAATGTATATTAAAAAGGTGGAAGCTCAATCATAACTTATATAGGATCATAAAAACGATAGTAGAAATTACTATCGTTTTGTTATTAAGAAAATAATTTTATACATTAGATATGAAATAATAGTCAATAATACAATACCACTCATAACTAGATTTAAATTAAATACTTGAGAACCATACAATATCAAATATCCAATACCAGCTTTAGAAGTTAGAAACTCACCAGTGATTACTCCAATTAAACACATAGATATATTTATCTTAAATGTATTCATTATAACACTCTTATTTGAAGGTAAAACAACATACAACAATTTATCTAATTTACTAGCACTAAAAGTATCTAATAATTTAATTTTTAATTTATCAGTATTCTCAAAACCATTATATATTGATTGCAAGCTAACAATTACAGATATTAACACAGATATAGTTATAATACTATTTGTATTAGCCCCAATCCATATAATTATTATTGGTCCAAGAGCAACTTTAGGTAATGAGTTAAATATCACTAAATAAGGTTCTAAAACTTTAGATAAAAATTTAAAATTATAAAGTATTATTGCAAGTATTATAGATAAAACACTAGTAATAATAAATGAAATAGTAGTTTCTTTAACAGTAATCCAAATATGATATAACAAATTATTATTCTCATAAACATTAATTAAAGTTTTAACAATATTTTTAGGTGAACTTGTTATAAATGAATTAATAATGTTTTTATCAGCTAAGATTTGCCATAAAAATATAAATAAGAATAAAATAAATATTTGAGTAAATACAATCATTAATTTATATCTTTTATTTTTTTTAATATATTTTTTTAACTCATCACTCATTTATCTATTTCCTTCCAGAGTAAGTCATAATAATATGAAAAGTATTCAGATTTTCTATTTTGAATAGGAGTGTCATATAATTTAATTTCATGAATGTTTTTTATTATCGAAGGTCTTTTGGATAAAACAATTATTTTAGAACAAAGAGAAATAGCTTCAGATAAATCATGTGTCACTATTATAACTGATTTTTTCTCTTCTTTTATAATATTGTAAACATCTTCACTAACACTTAATCTTGTTTGATAATCAAGTGCACTAAATGGTTCATCTAATAATAATATATCAGGTTTCATAGCAAGAGTTCTAATTAAAGCTAATCTTTGTTTCATACCACCAGATAATTCATTTGGATATTTATCTTTAAAGTTAATTAAATCATATTTTCTTAATAAGTTTAAAACATATTTTTTATTTTGAACAGTTAATTTTTTAGATATTTTAAGTCCTAATGTAGCATTATCAAATATAGTTAACCATGGAAATAATGCATCTTCCTGTAACATATATCCTATTTTAATATTATCTTTCTTAATAACTTCTCCACGAGTTTTCTCATCAAGACCACATATAATATTTAAAATAGTACTTTTTCCACATCCTGATGGTCCAACTATACCAATAAAATCTCCTTCATTTAAGTCAAAAGTAATATCTCTAACAGCTTCTGTTTCATGATCACTTTTATAATAAATTTTAGATAGATTATTTACTTTAAGTAATGTATTAGTTGAAGTCATTAGTAATTAAAATACTAGGATTAACCTTTTCTTTAATAGTACCACCATATATCATAATATCTTCAAGTCTATCATAATCACCTTTATATATGAATGTACTATCATACCATGAGTCTGCTTGTTTATATCTATCAACTATTTTAGTTAAATCATCTAAAGAAGTATCTGGAAATTGATTTATAATTGCACTAGCTATAGTTTTAGAATCATTTGTTTTAACAAATCTTAAACCTTTATTTAAAGCTTTATTGAATTTTTTAATATTCATAGAATTATTTTTAATATAATCTTCTTTAGCATAAAAAGTAGTATAAGGAACAATTCCACTAATTTCTCCAAGAGAAGCTAAAACACAACCATATCCTTGTTTTTCTAGTGCTAAAGCATTAGGCTCAAATAAGTTAACAAAATCACCATTACCACCAATATAAGCACCAGTTAATCCAGAAAATTCAACACTAGTATCAATATTTACACTTTTAGAATCAATATTTGATTTATATAATGCATATTCAAACATCATAAGAGGCATACCAGCACTTCTACCAGCTAATACTTTTTTACCAACTAAATCACTCATTTTAAAATTATCTTTTAATGCACAATCTCCAACTATAAATTGGCCATCTCTTTTAGTTAAAGCAGCAAAAGTAATTAATTTTTGTTTTGAATTGTTATATAAATATATAGTTGCTTCAGGACCACTAAAACCTATATTAGCATCTCCTGATATAATAGATGTTGCTACTTTATCTGCGCCAGGTGTTAATACTACTTCTACATCTAAATTTTCATCTTTAAAATATCCATTTTCAATAGCTGCATACCATGGAGCATAAAATACTGAATGTGTAACCTCAGAAACAACAATTTTTTCAGTATCTTCTTTCTTAGTTTTACTACCAATAAATATACTTAATATTAGTATTACAATAATAGAAGTAATAGTTAAAATAAATTTTTTCATATCTCCTCACTTTCAAAGTATTATATTCTTTTATTAGTAATATGTCACATAGAGTAGGTAAAATAACTATATGAATTATTGCAATTTCACCTATAATTTGTTAATCTATAATAGAGGTAAGATATATGAAAGATGATGAATTACAAGAATATAAAAAACAAATCAATAGTAATGATAATGTTATAATGACACCTCCTTCTGCTGAAGACAATAAAGTAGTTGAGCCTAAACCAGAACCAAGTGTTAAAGTAAACAATGATGCTCCACAAACAGCAGTAGTAGAAAATACAAACGCAACACCAAATACCGATAGAAAAGAGCCATATAAATATGTTGCTAAAAATAATATTGCAATTCCAGAATATAATGAAGTTGATACAACAAAAGTATCAGATTTAATAGAATTATATGTAGGAGATAAATATTCTAAGTTTGCTAATACTAATTTTAATATATGGGCATTTTTATTCGGAGGACTTTATTTCTTCTATAGAAAAATGATCTTATATGGAATTGTTGAAATATTAGCTTTCACTGTTTGTACAACATGTATAGAATCAGAATATTCATATTTAGTACCATTTCTTGTTAGTGGATTAGGTGCATTTCTAGTTAATGATTTATATTTAAACCACTGTAGACAAAAAATACAAAATATTATAAATAAGAATGAGAGTCCTGATGTTAGAATAATGAAATGTATGAAAAGTGGAGGAGCTAGCATAGGATATGTATTTCTAGGATTATTCTTATCATTTATCCTTTTTGGTTTAATTGCTTTCTCAATCGGAATAGACAGAATTATGAAAGAAATAAATAATAAATTTGATTTTAGTTTTAATATTAAAAACGATGATGAAAACAATACAAATGAAACATTTAATGGTATGTTAATTAGAAATGATTCATTCAAATATGAAAATATATTTAATATTCAAGAAAGTAATACATTCAAAAAGAATGAAACATTCACTAAAGGTTTATCTTTAATTAAAAAAGATGAAGAAGGAAATAAAGTATGTGAAATTAATTTATATGAAATTACTAATTATAAAAATGTAGATACTTTAGCAAATCAAATGTCAGAGTATTATTATAAAAAAGCTCCAATTAAAATAGAAAAAAATAATATATCTTGGTATGAATTCAATGGAAAATTTGCATCTTCTTATAGTGACATTCATTTAACATCTAAGAATCAAAAAATATATGAGTTAATATTTACTATTCAAAATAATGCTTATGAAACTGAATGTCAAAATGAATACAATGAGATATTTGAAACTATCTATTTTAAATAAATTGTACTTAAATGTACAATTTTTTAATGTTTGCTTTTAATAAAATATATGTAATGTTATAATTATTAAGAGGTAAAAATATGACATTAAATGATAAACAACTAGAAGCAGTTTCACATATAGATGGACCATGTCTAGTCTTAGCAGGAGCTGGTTCTGGTAAAACAAAAGTATTAACTAAAAGAATAGTAAATTTAATTAATAATGGTATTAGTCCATATAACATATTAGCTATAACTTTCACAAATAAAGCAGCTAAAGAAATGAAAAGTAGAGTAGAAAATGATTTAGGTAATATAGAAAATTCTATCTTTATCGGAACATTTCATTCATTTGGACTAAGAATATTAAGAGAAAATTATGCTGAAATAGGATATACATCAAATATTACTATTTTAGATGCAGATGATTCTAAAGCTATAATAAAGAGAATATTAAAAGAAGAAAACTTAGATCCACAAGATTATGATATAAAACATATCATTAATAAAATAAGTAATGCTAAAAATGATAATATAAGTCCAGTAGAATTCTTAAGACTGTATTTAAATGAAGAAGATCAAATCATAGGAAATGTTTATGATAAATACACTAAATTATTAAAAGAAAATAATAGTGTAGATTTTGATGATCTATTATTAAAACCAGTAGAGTTATTTAAGAAAAGAAAAGATATTTTAGAAAAGTATCAAGAAAGATTTAAATATATTTTAGTTGATGAATATCAAGATACCAATAGTATTCAATATGAATTATGTAGATTACTTGCTCACAAATATAAAAATATTTTTGTAGTCGGAGATGCTAATCAATCAATTTATTCATGGAGAAAAGCTGATTATAGAAATATATTAAATTTTGAAAAAGATTATAAAGATGCAAAAGTAATTTTACTAGAAGAAAACTATAGAAGTACAAATAATATATTAAAAGGTGCTAACTCAGTAATAAAAAATAATAGTGAAGGAAAAAAATTAAATTTATGGACTTCTTCTGGAGATGGAGAACTAATAGATTATATTAGATGCGATAATGAAATAAAAGAAAGTTATTTTGTTGTTGATAAAATAAAAGAATTAATTTCACTAGGATATAATTATAATGATTTTGCTGTTCTTTATAGAACAAATGCTCAAAGTAGAGTTGTTGAAGATGCTTTTGTTAAAAGTAATTTACCATATAATATTATAGGTAGTTATTATTTCTATAGTAGAAAAGAAATTAAGGATTTAATAGCTTATTTAAATTTAATATATAATTTTAAAGATTCAGTTAGTTTAGAAAGAGTTATTAATACTCCACGAAGAGGTATTGGAACAAAGACAATAGAAAATATTAGAAATAAAGCACGTGAAGAAAATATATCTATGTTTGAAGCAATAGAAAGTGGAAAAGAATTAGAATTTAAAAAATTAATTTTAGAATTAATTGAAGATTCAAAAACTCTAGGATTATCAGATTTAATCGAAGATGTTTTAGTTAAAACTGGTCTTAGAATGGAATATGAATTATCTAAAGATTTAGATAGTGAAAGTAAAATAGAAAACTTAGATGAATTTAAGAGTGTCGCAGTAGCTTTTGAAGAAAGTGGAGTTTATGATTTACAAACATTCCTAGAGAATATATTGTTAGTTAGTGATGCTGGTCAATATAAAGAAGATAAAGATTCAGTTAGTCTTATGACATTACATTCAGCTAAAGGATTAGAATTTAAAGTTGTATTTATTTTAGGAATGGAAGAAGGAATATTCCCACATAATAGAAGTTTTGAAAGTCAAAGCGAATTAGAAGAAGAAAGAAGATTATGCTATGTAGGAATTACTCGTGCTAAATCAAAATTATATTTATTAAGTGCTAGAAGTAGAACACTATATGGTAAAACAAATGGAACAATAGAAAGTAGATTTATAAAAGAAATAGATCCAAGTGTAATAAATATAGTTAATACAAAACCAGAAGAAAAACAAGCACCAAAATTCATAGGAAACATGTATAATAAATCAAGTGATGGATTATCTGCAGGAGATAAAGTAACTCATACAGTATTTGGAGATGGAGTAGTTATCAAAGTAAGCGGAGGAATAGCAACAATAGCATTTAGTCATAAAGTTGGAATAAAATCTATAGCTGCAAATCATAAATATTTAACAAAAAGATAATATTTCACACATTTACAACTAAGCTCATATATGTTATAATTCAGTATAGAATAAAGAGGATTAGAATATGAGTTTTGTTGATAGAATAAAAAGTAAACAAGTGCAAAAACAAGCAAATGATTTCATTAAACTTATAAAAGGTAAAAGTGATAAAGAGATAGAACAAATATATCTTGATAACAAAGACCTTGAAACTAATGAAATAGCTTTAAGCCACTTGTTTTTTAATAATCCTTCTTTAATTAGAATAATGCCAGTCGACTTTCAAAAGTCAAGACTAAATAGTAATCTATCAATGTTTAAATATGGCTCTTCTGAAGCAAAAAAATCATTAGTTTCTGATTGGCTAAAAGACAATAAATTCTTTATAAATTGTAATTCTATTAATATAAGTGATGAAGAATATAAAGAATATTTAAAAATATATTTTCAACAACCAGATGATATAGCCAAACTTCATATGGAAGACTTAAAAAATGTAGTAGAAACATTAAATAAGATAGATTCAATTCAAACAGATAAAGTAATCGAAGCATCAAAAGATAAATTTACTCCAAGACAATGGGAATTTATAATAGCTGTAAGTCCATCATTTATAAAATATGCACCACAAGAAGTACAAAATAAATATTCTAATGATGAAAAATATGCTAGATTTATAAGTGGAGAAGCAAGAAGTAAATACTTATCAACTCAAATAGAAAAAGTAAGAGAAGATATAAATGTATTAAAAGATATGGATTTAGATGTTAAAAAAGAATATATAAGTATGTTTCCATATATGATAAATTACATAGATGAAGATTCACTTATAGAATTAGTAAAAGATGATATATCATTAATTGGTAGTATAAATATAGTGTCACTAAGAAGTGATGAAGATAGAACATTAAAATTCATAAACGCACTACTGGAAAATATAGAGAGCAAATCTAATAAAGAAATAGTTAATATTTTAATAAGTAATGGATTATTAAATGCCAAAGGAAAAGTATATAGATATGATCAAAATAGTGAAAATACTATTTATCAATATACAAAAAGAACAATAAGAACAATTCAAAAATTAAGTATAGATCAAATTAGACTATTAATAAATGTAGATGTTAACTATGTAATTCCGTATTTAATTCCGCTTTATAAAGAAACAGAATCAAGAGAAAAGAAAGAATCCATAATTATAGATAGTGACTCTAGATGTTTAAAACTATTTAAAATTATTTATGGTGATGAAACATATGAAAACTACTATAAAGTTATTAATAGAATATACAAAGACTATATAACTAATTTAGATTCATATTATTATGAAACAGATTATGAATGTCTATTTGAATTATTTAAAATACTATTTAACAAAAATATTATTTTAAATAATAGTAAAGATAAAATAATGACATTTATTGGTATGTCACTATTATATAAAAATAATATGACTGAATCTCAAAAACAAACATTAGTTAATTTGTTAAATGAATTTTTAGGTAATGCATATAATAGAAAAATAAATAATACTTTAGATTTATATAGTTTACAATCACTTGAAATATTCGATCAAAGATTATCATTTATTGATGAAAAATTATTAATGGATTTCAATCAATATAACTTTGCTAATATATCTAATTTATTATTAATATGTAAGCAAACATATGATAGAGGTATATTTAAATTCTATTTAGATTTATTAATTAGTATTTATGGTAGTAATAAAGAAACTCTTTTTAGAGCAAGTGAATATTATAAATATAATAGAGACTTACTAGTAGATGTATGTAAGAGTAATTTATCAGATAAAGAATTAAAGAACTTTATAAATTTAGTCGCAACATTTACAAATGATCTAAAAATGAAAAATAAAAATGAATTAATAAATTATGATGTTCAAGCATTAAAATTATTAATAAGAGAATTATCATCAACAAAAGATGAAGAAGCATATAAAAACTTATTATCCAATTATTTATTTGCTAAAGGATATACTAAAAAAGGAAATATTGGATTCTTAGAAGTTGATACTATAGAACAACTAATTAATTCATTTGATGCTGAATCATTAGAAACATTAAAAGTAAATAATGAATATGTATTCACAGATACAGAAATAGATATATTTAAAATGATTAATTTATTATTTAAAAATAAAAATCTAGATATACTATTCTCATCACTAGAAGAATTAATATCAAGTAAAACAGAAAGAAACTTACCAAACATAAATATATTATTTAATAAGTTAAAAAAATATAAAATAGAATTAATAAATAATCAAATAGTTGGTATAAATGATTTAGAAAATTTATATCAAACTAGTCCTGATATTATTAGTAAAACAAATAAAGATGGAGTTACTATTTATAGAATAAAAGGACAAGATTTTAAAGTTATTAGTTCTATTAATGATGATGGACTTCATTATAACTTTACAAGTGTTACTAAATTAAATAGAAATGAATATGGTTATAATAAATTAATTAAAAGTGGTTCTGTTAGATTTACAACTCATGAAGATAAAACAATAATTAAATTTAATAAAGATAGAATTAAAACTAAAGATATGAAACCAGCTTTTCTTATCATAACTGGTTTATTAACAGATGAATTAATTAATATAGCTAGAAATAATAAGATATCTATTTTAGAGGTAGTAAAAGAATGACAGAAAAAGTATTAGAAAAAATTAAAGAAATGAAAAAAGATAAAGAATTTTCTATCAAAGTAATAGAAAGTCTTTGTAAAAGTGAAAAAAATAAGGAATTATTTAAAGGGAACGATGAATTTGAAAAGTTATACGACAAATACATCAAAAAAGACGATTTAGACTTCTAAATCGTTTTTTAATTGTTTCAAAACATACAGGAAAACATGCAAGTAAAAAGCTTCAAGTAATGAAGCTTTTATTCTACAATATCATCATTTTCAAATTTAACATCTAAAAATTTTCTAGAAGCTAAATAATCACACATATGAACAAATCTTTGATATTTATCTTTTGGAGGAGTTAATACTTCTTCTCCTTTATAATTTTTAGTCCATGGTCCCATATGAGTTGCTATACATCTACAAACAAAATCTATTTCAGATTCATTAAGTTCAAGATTATCTTTATTTTCACGAATATAATTACTCATTAGTATTGGATGTTCAAATAAAGTATATTCGCTTTTAGTCATACCACTTTTTAATCCATCATGTAGAGTTAATGAAAATATAATTAAATCTTTTTCATCTTGAGTAAAATTATTTATGCTTTCATCATTAAATAACTCATAAGCAATTCTAACAGCTGCCTTAGTATGCCTTAATAAACCACCTTCACCTAATGAAAAACTAGGATGATATTTTCCAGTACTACTCGCAGGTACATGATAAAAATAATCAGGTAACTTATCTAACATAATAATTAAACTATTTTTAATTCTATCATTCTTTATATAATTTATTTCTTTATTGAATTTCTCATGCATAATTAAACCTCTAATAAATTATATAATAAAAATATCCTTTTTTCTACTTTAATATTTAAAAATAAAAAAACTTATGTTATAATTTCAGTATATATGATAGTAGGTGAAAAAATGAAAAAAGCTTATAAATTGTTTTTAATACCAATTATTTTACTGTCCTTATCTTATAAAATTAAAGCCATTTGTAATGATGATGATTTAAATAACTGGGCTAATAAAGTTAGTTTAAAAGTTGTTGAATACAATCCAACAATAGAATTTACAAAAACGAATGATATTAAATTGATTTTAGATCAAGTGGAAGCAGCTTATTTATTACAGTTAACTGATCAAAGAAAAGATGTTTTTGTAAGAGCTGTAAGTACTTATTCTGAAGATGAATTAGAAGTAAAAGATTTGTACTATTATGGATATTCAATATTAGCTCAAGGACATTTAAAAGAAGCAATTTATGGAGTTAATATATACGGAAGTGAAGATAGTGCTTGTCCAAATGAATTGTTAAAAACTATTAAGTACAAAGTTCCAGCTTTCAATGGATATCTTCATACTGAATATTGTGAAAAATATCCAAATCATGAAAACTGTGGTTCACATTCAGATACTGGTGATAAAAGTAATGATGATTTTCTAAAAGAAATGGAAGAATATGATAAAAAAGAAAATCCAACAGAAGAAGAAAAAACAATATGGCAAGTATTATATGAGATTATTAGAGAATATGGATTCTATATTGTAGTTCCATTCTTAATAGTTACATTAATTTATGTTATTAAGATAGAAAATGTTAAACAAAAAGAGAAGGAGAAAGAAAATAATGAAAAGAAGTAAAAAATTATTATTTATAATAATACCATCATTAGTAGTATTCTTTGCCTTATCTTTTTTACTAACAAGTGCAAGACAAAAAGAATTGAATACTGATATTATTTCAACTGATACATCCATCTCAAAAAGCATATCAGATGATATGAATAAAACTCTTACGGATATAAGAAAAACAACAGATAATAAAGATAGCAAAGGTAATAGAGACGAAGTTGTATGTGGTGGGGTATCAATTACACAAGGTGGTGATCATGAATATGTTGGAAGTGCGTGGCTTCACAAATGCATTTCATATACTCCCTGGGTTTGTAAAGCCAATCTAGAGGGTCCCCTTGCAGGTGGATGCGAAGATTTAGTGGAAAGAGGTACATATGTTACCCAACAGGTAGGAAAACATAATAGTGGTTTTTATGCTAAATGGGAATGTCCAGTTGTTGAAACTAAATGTCCACAAAATATAGTTTATCGAGAAAAAATATCAACTTGGTGTAATTTAGGATGTGCTGGATATGTTGATCCAAAAACTTATACATGTCATGGAGGCACAAAATGGGGAAGAAGTAGTTGCGGAGGCAGTTTAGCTAGGGCTGACATATGGTTGAAATGTTTTACAAGAGAAGCATTATCAAAGGCTGAAGAAATAGCAAATAAGAGTGGGGATAAAGTAACTTCAGTTACTACAGATGTGCCAATATGTGAAGATTTAAGGGATGCAAAAAACTGTAACGCAGAATGTAATCCAACAAGTTATACTGCAAAATTTAATGAAAATCCTTCTAGAAATAATTGCTGTGGAAATGTATGTAAGGGTTGTACTAGAGAGTGTGCTAACCATCCACCGGTAGTTGAACCTATAAATGGTGAAACATTTACAGCATCATCTGGAAAAGGAACTGTGCCAGCATACTGCGTTAATCAACATTTGATGATGCCTGACAATGGCAAATTCATGTGGGATTCATCATTTAATGTAACAGCATGTAAAGATAGTAATTCTAGTAAAGATTGTGGATATGGATATATATTGTTAAAATCATATGCCTTAGGTTATAATTATGCAGTAACAAATGTCGCATTAAGATTATGGGCAGCATCTGATAATCATGGAGCTGCAGCTGGATACGAAAATTCTCCAGGCGTTCCTGTATCAGAAATAAGAGGATTTTATGCGCCACATTGGAATGTTTATAAACAAACAGCAAAAGAAATCAATATTAGACGTTATATAAAATATGTAAACAGTAAAGGAACTGACTTTAAAAATGATGTATTTAAAGGAAGTTATAAAACTGTTAAGAAACTTAGTGATTTACAAGGAATAAGTTGTAATGGATTTAATCCAATTCCTAACGATTCAATAGCTCACAGTACTGGTGAAAATATGGGAATTTTATGTACTGGTGTTAATGAAGAATACTTAAAATCAATATACTTATATATTTTAGCTCTTCAAGGAAATAAAATACCTATTGATGAAGTTTACAGAAAACATTTATCAAATAAATGTAAAACAGATTCAACATTTAAGAGTAAAAATAAAGAATTATGTGCTAATCCAGATGAAGCTACAATTGATGTAGGAGATTATACTAATAGAAATTATATTCCTGTATCAGCTAAAGTAACTTATATAGATCCAGAAAGCTATGAAACTACAATTAAATTTACTATGACTGAAGAAGTAGACGTTGAATGTTCAGCAGATGAATTAGCAACAGCTAATTATTGTAAGACAAATGTTGAAATTACAGATAGTAATGGTAATGTAGTAAAAGCAGATCATTATGATGAATGTAAAAAGAACATATGTTATATCAAAGTTAAAGGAATGAAAACTTGTAATAAAGATACAATTGGTCAAACAAAGAAAATAACAATAAAAGTTATAACAGATAAAGTATATGGAGACTTAGCTGTTAAGAAAATGGTTGCTTGTGACAGTCCAGGATCAAATCAAATATTCTTTGCATTAGATTTGGATAATGCATTAACTAATACAGGTGACCCAGAATTTGATCATAGGGATGTGACAGAACAAACTGTTACAATTACTTGTCCATGTGAACCAACTAATAAATGTATGAACGACGATATAATAGATCGTTTAAATAGAAAAAATACAAAATCAAATTTAAATGCAACATGTGAAACTAAAGATGGTGGAACAGGTGAGTATGATACTTACGAAGACAATTCTTTAGAAGATCCTAATATGAACTGTATTATAAATATGTGTTATGATGGTCAACAATCTCAATATGATTATTCAGAAAAATATGGAGTTAACAATAAATATTGTACTTTATATTGTAGAGATGAAGTTAGATTCTATCTAGCAAATAAAACTAAAGTTTATACAGGAATGCAATTTAGATATGATGTAGGAACTAAGTTAAAAAATAAAGGAATAATTAAACAACAAATTGATACAAATGATGTTAAATATTTAACTAGTGTTGTTAGACAAGAAAGACATTGTACATCTGTAATAGACTACAAGACATGGAAAGCAGATTATGATAAAGCTTCAAGTCTTGATAAAGAACAATTAATATATGATATTGAAAACTGTAACTTATATGACATTAATAAAATTAATGTTAAAAAGTATTATGAAGATGCGAAAGTTATAGAAAATGGTAATAGCAGAACAGGATATACAACAGTTGATTACATCCAAAAGACGCTTAAATGTCAAATGGATGCAAGTGGTGAAGATTCATGTGCTGATTTAGAACTTGAATATAAATCAAAATATAATGGTGATGGAACAAATACATTTGCAAAAGATGAAGGACAAGTAATTTCAGAAGTTAAATATTGTTCTGGTTCAGAGTGCTATCAATATAAATGTCCATCAAAAGCAAAAGACTATAATACAAGATTGAAAGAATGTAATGAATGGTCAAAAACAACACAAGCAGAGTTTGATCCAGACGGAGAAAATATTACAACTATTATAAATGGAGTAGCTGTTCCAAAAAATGATTATGCAGCTATAGTAATTTCTAGTGAAGTTGATTTCTCTAACCCAATTAAATATCAAACAAAAGCATTTACTGGTGATGTTAAGAGAGTAGAAAACGACAAAGTCGAAGATATGTATACTCCATTAGGAAAAAATGTTTATCCAGTTGAGTTAAATCAAAGAACATTTGTAAATAATCCAAACGATGAAGAAAATTGGAAATTTGTTAAACATTATTACAAATTTAGATTATTAGTTGATAGACCTAATAGAGCTATGGAAAAATATTTAGGATTATTAGGTAATGAACAAGGACATCAATTTGACTATAATTATACATGCAACTTTGATGTTTATAATAAGTCAACTGACTATAGTTGTGATCCAGAAGCAAATTATAATAAGTGTTATGAAATCTCTGCTGATGGAGTTGTAACATTCCATGATTCATTTAAAGATGAAAATGGTAATGAAGTAGCTTGTAGCAAAGAATGTGTACAATCTGGTGGATATGGATTTATCTTTAGAAATGTTCAATTAGATAATATGTTCCCATCAGAAGCTGTTAGAGACACAGGCAATAACTGGACAACTGATAAGGCTAAAGAGGCTATTAAAGAAATAGAAGCTTCAGCAGATAAAATGTATACAACTGATGAATATTTAGAATATAGTTATACAATTACACCAGAAGCAATTAAAAGTATTAAAGATTATAACAAACAAGAAGAATCATCTGGTGGATATCAAAACTCAACATTATATGGTTGTGAGAGTTCTAAAACAAATGTTTCTGCATTTGAGAATTGTAAGAGTAAATTCTTAGAAGAAATCGGTAAAGATGAAACAGTTCTTGGAATGAATATAACAGCTCATAAATCAAATGGAATTTCTAAATATACACAAAACAAAAATAAAACAACAATAAGTGTTGGCGAATAGAATGTAAAATGCATATGATATCATATGCATTTTATTTTGAAATATAAAAACAAATCTTTTCATTAAAATAAAAATATGTTAAAATAATTATGTAATATTAGGAGAGCATATGAAGAACATAAAAGAAATTTTTTCATTTAAAAAAATATCATCAAAAAACTATGTTATAGTTTTAATAGTTTCAGTTTTAGTAATAGCGTTAACATTATATGTTAGAAGTTTTTGCTTAAGTTATGAGCTTTATAAAACCAATAATAGTGTATTTATAGATAAAAGCGTAAATCAAATAAATACTGAAGATTTTGATTTTGCACTTACAGAAGTTAGCGAAGCTATACTTTATGTAAGTTATACTGGTTCAAGTGAATTATATGATATTGAAAAAAGATTATATAGAGAAATGGAAAAGAAAGATTTAATTAGTAAAGTAATTTATTGGAATGTAACAGACTTTAAAGGAAATGATGAATACTTAAAAATGCTTAAAGAACATTTCCCAGAAGTTAAAGATGAAATAACAACAAGCCCATTATTAATTTATATTAAAGATGGTAAAGCAGTTGAAGCTATAAGTAGTGAACTTAAAACAATTGACTATATAGCATTTGATAAGTTAGTTGAAAAATACGAAATTGAATAATTTTGTATTTTTTTTATTGTAAAAGTAGTATTTTAACAAATTATTGCGTATTTAATTAATATAGAGACAAAGAAATTTGTCTTTTTAATTTGGAAGAAAGGAGGTAATATGAAATATT
>USNG01000007.1 GCA_900556025.1 uncultured Mycoplasmatota bacterium | reverse complement strand
ATATTTATAATTAGCTGAGGAAAATACTGCATTATAATCATCATAACTATCAATACTAAGACCACTTGGTAAATAATATTTAAAAGCGCGATTAACCTCATTATATTTACCTGTTTTATTAGCAAGTTTATTTAATAAAGAATCAGTATTCATATTTTTTATATTACTGCATCCACATAAAGAAAATAAACCTATGAGTAGCAATATTAAAAATTTTCTTTTCATTATATCATCCTTACATCAATATTATATCACTATTTTTTTATTACTTCTATATATTTTATTTTAACGCCTTGAGAAGAAAATTTCTCTTCATATTCAGTTTTTGGACTATCAGTTATATCACTATTATGTAAATCGTAAGTTTCATTTATTATTTTATAGCCATATGAAAGTAGACTTTCTTTTGAAAATTCATAAAAATCATCATTATCTGTTTTTAAAATAATATGTTTTTCATCCTTAAATAAATTATCATATAATTTTAAGAAATTTTCTGATGTAAGTCTTCGTTTAGTATTTCTTTTTTTAGGCCAAGGATCAGAAAAATTCAAATAAATTGTTTTAATTTTTCCATATAAATACTGTGGAATATCCATAATATCTATGTTAAGTATCTTTAGATTATCTAATTCATATTCATTAATTTTTTTTATTGCACTACAAATAACACTGGAATATTTTTCTACACCAATGTAATTAATATTTGGATGATTTAAACACATTCCAAGTAAGAAATTACCTTTACCCATACCAATTTCTAAACATATATCATTATTATTATTAAATAAATCTTCAGTTAAAAAATAATTACAACTATTTAGTATTTCATCCATATTTTTTGGGTTTCTCATTCTCATAATAACACTTCCTTTTTTTAAACATATATTATCATTAGAAAGGAATGCCTATGAAGAAAAATAGAAACTCATTTTTTGAAAATCAAAATATGATGATGCCTCAAAATGGTTTTATGCCAAATATGATGCCAATGAATAACCAATTTTATAATCAAAATAATATTGATTTAGAGGAAAGACTTGCAAAGATTGAAAGACAAATTGCTAGATTAGATAAAAGAATATCAAGTCTTGAAAATACTAGTTATTCCACTGATGACATTAACATAGATTCTAATAATATGTATATGCTTTAATTATAAATTATCATAGCGCTAAAACAATATATTTGTTCTTCACCACAAACTGCTATAGCAACCTGAAACTTAATATCTATTATATCATAGTTTCCCTCATTTAAAAAAAGATTTATTACTTTTTCTAAATCTTTTTCATGACTTTCATCAAATAATTTTACTTTCATATGTCATCACCAATTATAGTATAAAACATAGTTTTTAAGAATTTTGTCGAAGAAAGGACTAACTTTCTTTTTTTATATTCATATATTTAGGCATTTTTGCCTCGATAACAATTTTTTCTTTGGTAATTGGATGAGTAAAAATAACTTTATAAGCATGTAAACATAAATTTCTCATACCATCTTTTTTACCATATTTTTTATCTCCATATATTGGATGATTTATACTTTGCATTGCCACTCTTATTTGATTTTTCTTACCTGTTAAAATATTTATATTTACTAAAGTTTTATTATTTTCATTATCAATGACTTCATACTTAGTAATAGATTTATCTCCAATTTTTTCATTTTTAGTATCATAAACCATAAAAGTTTTAGTTTCTTTCAAATAGTTTATTATGGTTCCACTTTTACATTTAAAATTTCCGTGACATAATGCATAGTAATATCTTTGAACACTTCCCCAATTATCCTGCATAATTTTCTTTATTTTATCATTTTTAGCAAAAATAACTATTCCACTTGTATCTTTATCAAGTCTATGAATTATAAATACTTTATTATTTTTATTTTTTCTCCATAAATATTCATGAACTTCATGATACAAAGTTTTTTCTTTTTCTTTATCATTTGCAATTGTAAGAATACCACTTTTCTTATTTACAATTATTAAAAATTTATCTTCGTATAAAATATCTAATTTTTCCTTTTTCATAATTAGAATTATAACATTTAAAAAACATATTTACTACTCCTTTTGCTTAACAATTATAAATAGTTTACACAAAAAACCAGTTATTTTTGTAACTTTTTACACATTTTTCCATAATAAAAAGGGTTATTAACCCTTTACTACGATATTTACTATTTTATTAGGAATAGCAATAACCTTAACAATTTCCTTACCATTTGTAAAGTTTTGAACATTTGGAAGTGTAAATGCTTTTTCCTGAAGTATATCAGATGGTGTATCAACATCAACCTCAAGTTTTCCTCTTACTTTACCATTAACAGATACTGCTATAGTAACAGTTGTATCCTTAGTTTTATCTTCATCATATACTGGCCAAGTACTATTTACAATTGGACTAAACCCAATACTTTCATTTAACTCCTCTGTAATATGTGGAGCTATTGGATTTAAAAGTGTAAGAAGTAATCTATAATCTTCTTTAGAAATTGATTTAGCATCTTGATAAGCATTTGTCAAAATCATTAAACTTGATACAGCTGTATTATAGGCCATATTATCTAAATCATAAGTTACTTTTTTTATAGTTTGATTTTGTATTTTTTCTAAATCTTTGGTAAAACCTACATTATCATTTAAAGTATCTTTTAGTCTAATAACTTTATCAATAAATCTTTTACATCCTTTTAAACTTTCAGTACTCCAAGGAACATCTTCTTTATAATCACCCATAAACATTTCATAAAGTCTTAATGTATCAGCACCAAATTCATTAACAATATCATCTGGATTGATAACATTACCTTTACTTTTACTCATTTTTTCATTGTTAGAACCAAGTACCATACCATGACTTACTCTTTTGTAAATCATTTCTTTATTAGGAACTAGACCAATATTATACAAAAATTGTACCCAGAATCTTGCATATAGCAAATGTCTTGCTGTATGTTCCATTCCTCCATTATACCAATCGACTTTACCCCAATACTTCATTGCATCCATTGAGGCAAATTCTTTATTATTATGTGCATCCATAAATCTTAAGAAATACCAACTTGATCCAGCCCAGTTTGGCATAGTATCTGTTTCACGTTTAGCCTTACCACCACATTTTGGACATTCACAATTAACCCACTCTTCAATTTTAGCAAGTGGACTTTCACCATCTTCAGTTGGTTCATATTCAGCTATATTTGGAAGAACTAATGGTAAATCTTTTTCATCCATAGGTTGCCATCCACATTTTTCACAATATATCATTGGAATAGGTTCTCCCCAGAATCTTTGTCTTGAGAAAATCCAATCTCTCATTTTATAATTATTAACTTTACGAGCTATTTTTCTATTAACTAATTTTTCAGTAATAGCTTCTTTAGCTTCTTCTACTGTCATACCAGTAAATTCTTCACTATTAATTAATTTACAACCTTTTCCTAAATAATCTTGTTTTTCAAAAGCACACTCATCAACACTTCTTCCATCAATAACTTGTAACATATCTAAATTATGTGCTTGTGCATATTCAAAGTCTCTTTGATCATGAGCTGGAACAGCCATAACAGCTCCAGTTCCATAACTACCTAAAACAAAATCTCCTAAGAAAATTGGTACTTCTTTTCCATTAATAGGATTAATAGCTTTAATACCTTCAATCAAACATCCAGTCTTTTCTTTATTTAATTCTGTTCTATCCATATTACTCTTAGAAGCAGTTTCTTCGATATATTTTTTAACTTCATCTTGATTTTTAATTCTTGGCATTAATTCTTTAATTAATTTTCCATCAGGAGCTATTACAAAGAAAGTAATACCATATACAGTTTCAATACAAGTAGTAAATACAGAGAATTTACCTCCACCTACTATATCAACATCTAATTCGACTCCACTACTTTTACCAATCCAATTAATTTGTCCTAATTTAACTTTATCAGCAAAATTAGTATTTTCAAGTCCAGTTAATAAGTCTTCTGCATAATCACTCATTCTAAGCATCCATTGAGATTTCTCTTTTTGAGTAACAGCAGTTCCACATCTTTCACATACTCCACCAGAACTATCTTCATTAGACAAAACTGTCTTACATGTAGGACACCAATTAACAGCTATAGTATCTTTATAAGCCATACCATGTTTATAAAATTGTAAGAATTGCCATTGAGTCCATTTATAATATTCTGGATCACTAGTAGCAAATTCTCTATCCCAGTCAAATGAATAACCTAAACTCATCATTTGACCTTTAAATGTTTTAATATTTTCTTCTACAGCTTTAGATGGATGAATATGATTCTTAATAGCATATTGTTCAGCAGGACTACCAAAAGAATCAAAACCCATTGGATATAAAACATTATATCCTTGCATTCTCTTAATTCTAGCTTTAGCATCTTGAGCAGTATAACTTCTAACATGTCCTACATGAAGTCCATTACCACTAGGATAAGGAAACTCAACTAGAATATAATAATGTTTATCTCCACCATTATTAACTGCTTTAAAAGTTTTATGATCTAACCAATATTTTTGCCATTTTTCTTCGATTTCTTTACAGTTGTACATTTTTTATCACCCTCCATTTTCTTTAATTTTCTACCAACTATTTCATATAATGAATATATCATAATCATAATAACTACAAAACCTATTCCAACTTTTAACAATAACCCATCAACATGAATAATTATTGTACTAGAAAAAGCTATAATAAATGAATTAATCAACGCTAAATACTTTTTAATTCTTTTAAAACCAACTTTCTCTACATCAATACCATATCTATTTACAAACAAAACAACTTCATCATTCTTTTTCAGTGTAGAAAAGTTTTTCTTTCTTTTATTAATAAATACTGTATAAATAATAAATATTAGTAAATACAGAAAGAAAAAATCATAAATAGCCCATAATACTTCCATATATTCCTCCAAAAATAAAAACTTTATAACTTAAGGATGAGATATTCCCACGGTACCACCTTAATTCATAAAGTCTTATGCATCTTAATTTATTGTTAACGCCAATGTACGATTATTCTATAGAAAACAAGTTCAATATCAGTTTATATTAGTTTCCATCACCCACTAACTTTCTATTAATAAATAAGATATTTACTACTTTTTCTGTCAACAAATATGTATGTATTATACTATAACTCAGCAATATATTCAAGCAACTTAATAAACATTTTTATAAATACTGGTTCTAGTCCATCCCTCTTTAACTTTCTAATAGCAATTCTTTTAGCTTTAATATCACTATCACTAAATAATATATCAGCCAATTTAACTTTAATCTCAGTATCAACTTTTAAGTCACTAATAATTCCATCTAAATCTTCATTTATAGCTCTAGAAGAATCAATCTCAATATCTTTTCCTTTACAGAATATTAATACTTTATCAGTTAATTTAACATTCTTAAATTCAACTATGAAATCATTTTCAACTGAATGACTTTCAAAAGGAATATTTATTTCATTAACAAATACTTGAACTCCATTAGTAGGTTTAGTATTTCTAAAATTAATTACGTAATTTCTTGTTTCAGGAACACTACTAGCATCATATCCTTCAACTGGTTCTAAGGAAACAGAGAAATCATTCTCTTTATAATAATAATTTATTTCAGTTGTAAAAGATTCACCTTGTTTATAATGAAGAGAATATCCATCATCTTCATATAATTTATATGTATTACTTCTTCCTGGGAAAATATCAATTTGTAATGTTTTAGGACTAGAAGTATCATTTAAGTTTTCTTTATCTAATACTGCCATAGGTATTATAGCACCAGTTTTAGCAAACACAGGATAATCTTCATCTTTATAGAAAGTAACATATCTTTTACCTCCCATAAACTTTTTACCAGTCTTAAAGTCATACCAAACTCCATTAGGTAAAAATATTCTATGAACTACTCTATCCATAACTTCATTTTTAGGACTAACTATAGGACAAACAAATAATTCTGTTCCAAAATAATACTCATTTTTATAAAGTGGTTCATCATAAGTTTCAGGATATTTATAATATAAAGGTTGAATAAGTGGTGAACCAATTGAAGAATATTTTTTAGCTTCAGCATATAAATATGGTATTAATCTATGTCTTAAATTTAAATAATATTTAACTATTGTTTCAGTTTTAACATCCCATTTCCATGGCTCTCTTTTATAATATTTTCCACCTTCACTAGTTATTCTAAGAATTGGACTATAAGTACCAAGTTGAATATATCTCATATAAAGTTCAGCATCTTCAACTCCACCTTTAAATCCACCAATATCATGGCTCCACCAAGAAACACCAATATTTGATGCAGTAGAATTATAAAAAGGTAAATATTTAATAGTTTTCCAATTAATATATGTATTGCCACTATATAATACTGAATATCTATGAGGACATATTCCATAATTACGATTCATTAATAAATTTCTTTTAGCTATATTATTATTAAAGTTATTATATAAATAATAAGCCATAACAGAATTTCTAAGTCTATCATTAATATTATTATCATCCATCCATAACATATCAACACCTTGATTTAAGAATGGATCAATTATTCCTTTTAAGAAACCATCTATAAGTTTAGAATTATAAACATTAATAGGAATATTTTTATCAGTATCTTGATCATATATTTTAATAAATTCACTATGATTAGGTTCTTCTATACTAAGAACACCATCAGTTCTAATATTACATCCTAAATATATATTATTATCATGTAAATATTTACTCATTGCACTAGGATCAGGAAAAATACTCTTATCAAATGAAAAACTTAAATCAGAAAATTTATTTTTATTTCTAGCATATTTATTTAACAATAATATAGACATAGGTATTTTATTTCTTTTAAAGTTTTCTACAAGAGATTGTATTCCTTCTTCATCATATTCTTCATTCTTAGCCCACCATACTCCAAGAGCATATCTAGGAATAAGTGGTGGCAATGATGTTAAATTAAAATAGTCTCTTAATCCAACACCAAAATTACCATTATATATAAATAAATATGTATCTATAACATCTGGATTAGGTAACGTAACATTACCATTATCATCAAGTATAGGAGTCATAGAATCATCAAAAGTTGCAAATCCATCTAAAGAAAACAATCCTTTTTCAAGTAAAGGTGGATTCTTCATATAATCTAAACTATAACTAGTACCACCAAAATTTCTAACTTCTGGATGATTAAAATACCACGATTTTTCACTTTCTGGTATTCTAACCTTTAAATATCTATCTGGAACTAATTTATCTCCAGTAAAAGGTTTTTCTTTTTGATATTCTAATATAAATTTAGAACTCTTAATAACAATATTTTGATTATCTTCAGTAACAGTTACTTTAGGTTCACCAAAAGATCTATTAAATGCAAACAATGTAGGATAGTCATTAAAAACTCCTTTTAAATTATATTCAAAGCGAATTAAAGAGTCAGATAATATACTTATCCTATAATAATTACCTCTAAATACACAAGATGTAGGTGTTTTACCTTTATTAACATCTATATGAAAATGACTACCTAAATCATACATTATACGTCACATCCTTATCTTTATTGTTGTTGTTTTAATTTTACCATCCAATTATTATATATTTCACAGTTAGCACTTGTAGGTGGGGGACAAGCTTTCTCCATCTTAACTATCATTGGTATTTTAAATATTCTACCGAAAGCTACACAAGTACCTGATTGAAGTGTCTTTTGTTTTTCAACTACATCTTCACTCATATTAGGAACACTTTTAGCAATATATTCTAAATCAGCTGGATGATTTATTTTAAATATTAAGAAATTAGCACATTGACTAATAACATTTTCATTTAAATCAGTTGGTCTTTGAGTAATAATATCCATTATTAAACCATATTTACGACCTTCTTTAGCAATTCTTTCAAATATATTATATCCAAGTAATTTCTTATCATCATTCTCTATAACATATCTATGAGCCTCTTCTAAAATCATATGAATTGGAAAAGATGCTCTATTTTCTAAACTTCTTGTATATTTCATAAACATACGCCCAAATATTTTAACAACAGTTCTAGCAAATCTATCATCAACATCTTCTAAATTAAAGTTAACAATTTGACTCTTCTTATTACCATTAATTTGAATTCTCTTAATATATTCATCAATTGTAATATACCTATCAGAAGAAAAGAATTGACTATTTGTTCTACTAGCTAAATTATGAAGTTTAACTTTTAAACTCATCGCACTATCATACATAGCTTCATTAAGTAGATATCTTTCACTATATAAAGTAAAGTTTAAAGCAACTTCTAAATCATGAAGAGAATAACAAACTCCAGCAGAATTATAATTCCATTTTCTATCTTCTTGTATAAATTGTTGAATATAATCTGATATTATCTTACGTTCAGCAAATCTTCCTTCACTATCTATATCAAAACAATTTCTAAATCTACGAGTAAATCCAATACCAGGAACTTCAGTATCTAAAGATATCTCTTCAGTATTAGTCTCACTTAATATTTCAAATATTTGATCTCTTATCTTAGAAGATGTTTGATTAGTATACATAATTGATATTATTGCTTTAGCTAAAATATGATTTTTAAAATCTTTAGCTTCATTATCTTCACGAGCAAACATTTTAACATAAGTAAGCATAGTTTCAACCATAGCTATTTGAGAGAAATTAGTTGCTTCTAATAAATTCAACATATCATCTAATTCTAATAAACATACTGGTATATTTAATTTTTCATATGGTTTATTCGTATTAGTAGTTATTACTTTAAATGAATAGTATGGGTTATTTTTATTAATATCTTTAAAAGCATTTATATATTCACCATAAGAATCAAATATAAATAAATTAGCTTTATAAGGTATTATTTGAGAATTAGGAAATATATTTTGTATTATTCTACATATACCATAAGTTTTACCACTACCTGTATTACCAAATATAGCAGTATGATTTGAAAATAATTCATCTATACTTACATTAAGTGGAAAATCATTATATAAAGGACTAACTCCTAATTGAATTGCTCTTTCAGGATTACCTGTTAATATATGTAATTCTTGATCATTAATAATTCTTAATTTAGCATTCATACTTGGCTTTTTAATTAAACCACCTATAAAATCATTCTCAGTTAATTCTCCTAAAAAAGTAATTTTAATAGTATCTTCAAGAATAGAATCTATTTCTCCAAGAATTTTTTTATTGTCATCTTCAAATATGACATGCATATTTATTAAATCACTAATTTCGCTATCTTTATTTATTTTAACAATTGCACTATTTTTATTAATTGTTATAATATTTCCTAACATACAAAAAACCTATACCTTTCTATTCTATGTTTTATTTTATCAAATATTATAAAAAAAATAAAGATAAACCATAAAAAAAGATTAATTCAAAATGAATTAATCTTTTAACTTATTCAGTCACTTTAGTATACTTTTTAGTTTTAAAGTTAACTAAGTATCTTTCTACTTCACTATACTCTTTATTATTAAATAAATATGTAGTTGAAGTACATGCATTATCGCCTTTAATACAATTAGCGAATACAAATTCCATAGTATCACTAGGAGTATAATTTAAAACATCTATTTTTTCTGAAACTAAAATCATTTTCCCAGTAGATTTAACACTCTTTAATAATTCTACTCCATATAAATATGCATTTAAATAACTAACATTACTTTCAGTATAAAGGTTATGAGTCTTATTAGTTTTATATACAATATCTTTATTAATATCATAAGCATAAACTGGATCTTTATCTTTTGTTTCAGCAATATATATTACACCAGTCATATTAGTATCATAGAAACAATAATTAAAGTCACTAATCTTACTTGATTCTTGATAATAAGTAATTTTAGATTCAAAATCTTGTAATTTTTTAGCTATTTTAAGTTTATTATCTGTACAATACTTATTTGCATCTTCCTTATCATCTGTTTTTTCATCAGTTTTAGTATCACTTTTATCTTCAGTAGTTTTATTTTCTTCCTTTTTAGTAGAAGAATCATCTTTCTTGTCTTCTTTTTTAGTATCTTCTCCAAAATCAGTTGATTTAGTTAAATACTTATCACTATCATAAGCAGCTATTAAATCTATATCGCTCATATCTTTATCATCAATATAAATTTTAGTGCAAGCATAAATAACAAAACCAACATATAAACTACATAAAACCACAATCCCCGTAAGTAACTTTTTATCCATTTTTCCACTCCTTATTTATAATTTACTTTATTTAAATATAACCCCACTGGAGAAGCACATCTTCCAGCACTACATCTATTCTCACTATTAAATATATCATTGATGTCTTCTATTGACTTTTTACCATCATTTATATCTAATAATAATCCAACAATATTTCTAATCATATATCTTAAAAATCCACTAGAATTAAATTTCAAATATAATATTTTATTACTTATTTTATATTCTAATTTTAAATCTCTTTCATAATTATCTTTATCATTGTCAGATGTAAAACTTCTAAAGTTATGTTTTCCACTCATAAGTAAAACAAATTTGTCTAACAATTCTCTACTTATACTCTTATTGTATTGCAAACAGTAATTTTTTTCAATAGGATTATACTCTCCAATGTTAATTTTATATATATATTCTTTTGATACAACACTATATCTAGCATGTAAATCATCATTAACTTTAACTATTTTTTTAATATAAATATCATCATTAATCATAGAATTTAAACTATGAGCTAAATTTTTAGTTTTAATAGATTTTAAAGTATCAAAATGACAATATTGATTATATGCATGCACTCCTTTATCAGTTCTAGAAGCACCTATAGTATTAATCTTTTCATTAAATATTTTAGATAGATTCTTTTCTAATTCTCCTTCAATTGAAGGTTTATTATTTTGAACTTGATAACCATAATAATGACTACCATCATAACTTAAATTAACTAAATATCTCATACTATACCCATCTCACTTAAATATACATATATAAATAACAAATGAAATAATAACAAAAATATATCAGCAAATCCAACTCTATTCTTTCTATAAATAGTTCTTTTTCTCCTTATATTAAATAATCTAAGTTCACTAGCAAATCTTATTTCTTTACTTTTATCTTTAGTTTTTCTTTGAACACTAGAACGTAATTTTAAGAAAATAATAACTCTTTTAATAATATTACTATGATAATAATCAATTCCCCTACTAGCCGCAGCTTTTAAAGTATTATATTCAACACTTAACATTAATGGATAATATCTAAGCATAGAATTAATTTTAAAAGCTATTTTAGATACAGGTAAATATAATATATTAAACATAGATAAAAACTTCTCAATACCATACTCACTCTCATGAGGACTAGTAGTATAAGATAATAAATTAATATATTCAACAACTATAACTATTTTCATTATCAATATTAAACAAAATTGCATAGAAGTTCTAAAATATGCACAAACAAAAGCTATCAAAATATAAATATATCTTAAAAACCAAAAAGTCTTAAAATAATAATTAAATGGTACATAACTAAGTAACATCATTATAATAAGTAAACCTAATATAAAAGAATTAACATAAATAGAATTACTTAATATTATTAAAACTATAACTATCAAAAAATTAAATAATTTAATAACTGGATTTAATTTATGAATTATAGAATTAACTGGATAATAAGAACCAAAGGAATTTCTAGAATACATCTCTATAAACCCCCTTTAATAAATCTAATATATTAGAATAATAATTTATTTCATGACCTTTACTACGACATTCATCTACAAATTTCACTATTAAAGGAACTTCAAGTCCAATTCTTGATATAAAATCACTATCTTCAAGTAATTCTTTTTTACCACTAGCAACAAGTTTAGTTAAATTCATTATATATACTTGATCAACTATTTGATAACAGAAATTAGTATCTTTACTTAAAAGTATAATAGTCTTTTTATATTTATTTTTAAGCATTCTAAGTAATCTTAATAGTTCACTTTTATCTTTATTATTAAGTCCATTAGTAAATTCATCTAATATAATAATACTTGGATTACAAACTAATGCACATGCAAGAGCAACTTTTTTAGCATCAACTAAAGTTAATATTTTAGGATTTAATTTCAAATAAGAATCATCTAAACCAACAAGTTTTAAAGCATCACTTGTTCTAATAGCCATCTTATCCATTTTATATTTAAAATACTTAATACTAAACTCTATTTCTTCTTTAACTGTTTTATTAAAAAACATATCATATGGATTTCTAAATACATATCCAGTTTCAAATCTTAATTTATTAACATTTCTTATTCTTCTTCCATCATTTATAAATTTACCTACTTTAACACTTCCTTTAGTAGGAGCCATTAAAGCATTAATCAAATCACCAACAGCAGTTTTACCACTATTAGAAGCACCTAAAAATGCATATATACCAGGATTCTTAATTTCAAAAGAAACATCATTTAATATAGTCTTTTCAAGAGGAGTTCCTTCATTAATAATTAAACTTACATGATCAAACTTTATTTCCATAATGCACCTACCAATTTCTTATCAGTTAAATAATATTTATCAATCATACCATAATCCATCAAATATTTATTTAACTCTACAATAAATGGTAAACCAAGACCAAGTCTTTTTAATAACTTTTCTTCATTTAATACACTAAGAGTCTTACCATCACATACTAATTTTTTATTATATAAAATAATTATTCTATCAGAAAATAAAGTTTCTTCCATATCATTAGTAACATTAATTACAATACCACCATTATTTCTAAACTCATCTAATATATCTAAGACTAACATCTTATCATTATAATCAAGTTCACTTAATAAATTATCAATAACAATAACTTTAGGTTTTATAATTAATGCAGATAATATTTTAATCTTAACTTTATCACTTAATCCTAAACTATTAGGATCTCTATCCAATATAGAAGTTACTTTAAAAAGTCTACTTTCACTCTCAATCAAATTAGTCATATCATCTTTTTTCATAGCTAAACTTTCTAATCCAAAAGCAATTTCATCTCTTACAGTCTCACCACTAAAAATATTTAAATATTTATAAAGTACTACACACATTCTACTTCTAATTTCATCTTTATTTTCTTGATTAAATTCTTTATCACCTACAAAAAGATTACACTCTTTATGACCATATAAAAGAGTAAACACAAATAAATCATTAGTATTTCCAATTATAGATATAAAGTCACCACTATTAAGATTAAAACTAATATCATCACCAAATCTATATTTAAAATAATCTTCCATATATTTTTTCTCCCATTAAAATTATAACATAAAAAAACAATATTAATAGACTTAATATTGTTATTTTTTTATTAATCATCAACTGGATCTAAAGTAATCATTTTAGCTGAAATAGAACCATCTAAATTATATAAACCAACTACTCTCCAGTTAGCTTTATTACTACCATACTTTAAATAATTATTTGGATTAGAACCAGCAATTACACAAGCTGTTGGATGATCATTTTCATTTATTCCATCACCAGTAATTGTATAAACAGAACCAGTTTTTTCAACTTTTGCTTTATATAAAACAGCTTTACCATCAACAACTTTACACCAACAATAATCAGTATCTCCAGTACCCCATTTAGCATATAGTCTATCTGCTCCAGTTCTACCAATTAAATCACAAACAGTATTAACTAAAGTATCAGAATTATCACTAATAGTAGTAGAAGTATCTGTTTTTCCAACAGGAACAATCTCAGCAACTACTCCTATACTTTTCTTTCTTAAAATAACCATATCATTATTCATACTAGTTTTATCAATCGGATTAATCATACATCCATATTTATTAGCTTCACTAACACTAATACCAGTAGGATTACCAATTGATTTACCAGATATATCTTTATCTGGACATTCAGAAGTCTTATCAGCTTCTAAATAGTTAGCAGCAAGTAATTCATAAACATAAACCTTTACTTCTTCTGCTCCATTAAAAATATCTTCTTTATTAGTTGCAAATAATTCAGCAGCTCTTTCTACATAATCAGTTTTTTGATTATAAAGTCTTTCATTAATGTTCTTATTTACTGTAATAACACTAGGCACTACAAGTAAACTTAAAATAGCTATTATTGCAATTACTACTAACAATTCCACTAAAGTAAAACCATTCTTTTTGTTCATAAATAACAACCTCTATTCTTTACAATCATTATATATTAAAAACTCTTGAATATCAAGAGTTTTTATTTATTATATTTTCAATGATTTCGTAAATTCTGTCTTTTCCAAATTTAGTCACACTAGAGAAATTAACTATCTCATCACCCAAATCTGGAGTCAATGTATTTTTAATAAGTTCATCTTGTTTTATTCTAGCAGAACGATTAACTTTATCATACTTAGTACAAATAATTGTTACTGGTAAATTATAATATTTTAAGAATTTATACATCAAAATATCATCTTCTGTTGGCTTATGTCTATAATCAACTAATAAGAAAACATGTTTCAAATTTTGTCTTTGTTTTAAATATTCTTCAATCATAATACCAAACTTTTCAATTTGTTTTTTATTAGTATTAGCATATCCATATCCAGGAACATCAACAAAGTAAAATTCTTTATTTATTAAATAAAAGTTTAATGTTTGTGTTTTACCTGGTTTAGAACTAGTTCTAGCTAAATTCTTTCTATTAATAATTGTATTAATAAAACTACTTTTACCTACATTACTTCTACCAAGAATCAAAAATTCACTTTTTTTATCATCAGGATATTGACTAACTCTAACAGCAACAATTGGTTCTTCTACACTAATTATTTCCATTCTTATCATCCTTTTCTAAATATTCACGACAAGCTTCAGATAAATCTTTTAACAATTCTTCAATTTGTGATTTATCAGTATTTCTTACACCACTTGCAAATTTATGACCACCACCATTATATTTGGCAGCTATTTCATTAATAACAGGACCTCTACTTCTTATATTTACTTTATACAATGCATTTTTAGCATCATAAGTAACAAAAGTCCATACTATAATTTCATTTATATTATTGAAGTCATTAATCATATTAGATGCAGCACTTATATCTGCTCCAAAAGAATTAATTATATCTTCATCTATCCATATATTAGCAAATCCATACTTATCTACTTTTAATGAAGAAGCAATATATCCCATTAATCTTACTTCACTTAATGGTTTACTATATACTAAATTATATAGTTTATCTGTTTCTAAATTATATTTCTTAACAAGATTACTCACAGTAAGAAATGTTTTATCATTAGTACCATATAAAAATCTATTAGTATCACTAACTATTCCAATAAATATTTTACTAGCTATACTTTCACTTAATTTTAATTTAGTATTTTCAAGTAATTCTAGTACTAATTCAGAAGCACTACTAGCATCCTCTCTTATATATTCAACATCCCCAAAAACATCAACTAGTGGATGATGATCAATCTTTACAACATGTTTAAAAGATAAAAACTCATCTATATCCACTCTTTTAATATCAGGAGTATCAACAACTATTAATAAAGAATTCTCATAATCATAAGAATTAACTTTATCTACTTTACCAAAATATTTAAATCTTGAAACTGTAGTTCCTACAGCATACACTTCTTTATCAGGAAAAGTAAGTCTTATAGAATCTCTTAACGCCATTTGACTTCCAAAAGCATCAGGATCAGGTCCTATATGTCTAGCAATATATATTTTTTTATATCTTTTAATTTCATTGTAGATTGATTTATAAATATTATTCATTACCTTCTCTTTTCTATTTTACAAGATTATATGTATCTTTAATAATCATTATTTCTTCATTAGTTGGTAAAACTCTAACAACTACATCTGATTCATCAGTAGAAATAATTCCTTCACATTCATCTTTATATGAAGCTATCTTATCATTCTTATCATCATCTAAATAAATACCTAAACAATTAACTCTTTTAATGATTTCTTTTCTAGCTTCTACTCCATTTTCACCAACACCCGCAGTAAATACTATAGAATCAACTTTTCCATCTAATTTAATATAATATTCAGCAATATATTTAGCAATTCTATCATAATACATATCTAATGCTAAAGCAGCATTCTCATCACCATTTTCACGAGCAGCTTCAACATCTCTACAATCAGAAAAACCTGATATACCTAGTAATCCACTCTTCTTATTTAAATCATTTGTTAATTCTTCTAATGAACGTCCTGATTCTTTAGAAACATATTCAAGGATTGAAGGATCAATAGCACCACTTCTAGTACCCATCATTAATCCATCTAATGGTGTAATACCCATTGTAGTATCAAAACATTTTCCTTCTTTAATAGCACTAATACTAGCACCACTACCAATATGACAAATAATTAGATTAACATCATCTTTACCTAATTTCTCTTTCATTTTTAAAGTAATATATTTATGACTTGTTCCATGGAAACCATATTTACGTACACCATATTCAGTATACCATTCCATTGGAACTGGATACATATAATTTACTTTAGGCATTGTTTGATGAAAAGCAGTATCATATACAGCTACCATTGGTACTTCAGGTAAAGCTTTCTTCATAGCCTCAATACCAGCTAAATTTCCTGGATGATGAAGAGGACCTAATTTAGTTAATTCTTTAACATCTTCAATTACTTCATCAGTAATTATTACAGAATCAGAATACTTTTCACCACCATGAAGAACTCTATGTCCAATACCTTTAATTTCATCTAAAGATTCAACAACTTTATTATTTAATAATTCATCAATTAAAACTTGAACAGCTTCTTTATGATTCTTTAAAGGTTTTTCTCCCTTAATTTTCTTTCCATTAATTTTAGTAGTCCAAAAACTATCTTTCAAACCGATTTTTTCAATATAACCACTAATTAATAATTCTTCTTCTGGCATTTCATATAATGTAAATTTTAAAGAAGAACTACCAGCATTAACACTTAATATTTTCATATATATTTTCCTTCCTTCTATTTCGTAATTATTATATCAAACAAAAGAAAAAAAGTGAAATAATTTCACTTTTATTCAAAACAAAATGTCATATTATACTTTTTAGATACCTTATCACTACAATAATCATATTCTAAAGTAAAATCTAACTTCTTATAATCATTTTTATTTAAGTCAAAATGATATACTTTCAAAACAGTATTTTCATAATCCATTTCAAATATATTTAAGTAATTATTTTTTTCATCATAAGTAAATGTTCCATGAAACATATATTTAATCTTACCACTTCCATCAATAATATAATTATTGTTATAAAACTCTACTTGCTCACTTAAAATATAATGTTCACCATAGTTAGATATTTCAGTTAATCCATAAGTTTCACATTCATAACTAGCAATAAGTTTATTTTTAAAATATATATTTGCTTTTTTAGTATCATTTCTTAAATCAACTAAATATTTAATATCATCATTAATAATATATTTATATATTCCAAATTTGATATTATCTCCTAGTTTATCCATTTGTTCTAGTTCAAATGTTTTAATACTATCATTCTTTATATTAACTTTAATTTCATCACTTATTTCTTTTTCATCAATTATATACTTTTTAGAAATATATTTACCCTCAATAATTTTATCTTTATCATCTATATTATTTTTATCTTTTCCTAAATTACTAAATAATGTAAATAATCCAAGCATAAAAATAAGAGCAAACAAAATAATATAAAACATTTTCCTATTCATATTCTTCACCATCTTCATTTTATCATATAAACAAAAACATGCCAATAGGCATGTTATCTATATTTCTCTATTCTATCAAATTCTTCCTCTTCAGGAGGAATATATTCTTCATACATAGTATTAATAAATTTCATTTTTTTCAAATAACTATTATACATATCATTCACCACTATATATTATGTATAATATTATAAAAAATATACTATAAATCTTTAAGAACTTTTATATTATTAACAATATCTTTATGAATATATGAAGCAGAAACTAACATATCTACCCCAGCTTCTTTACACAAAAGACCAGTTTCATCATTAATCCCACCATCAACAGATATTATAGTTTTAACTCCTTGTCTAATAATTTCTTCTTTTAAATTTTTAATTTTAGAAGGAGTATTTTCTATAAAAGATTGTCCACTCTTACCAGGAACAACACTCATAACAAGAGCTACATCTATATCTTTTAAGTATGGAAATAACACTTCTTCACTAGTTTCAGGATTTATTGCTATACCTACTTTCAAACCATATTCTTTTACTAAAGAAATCATACTTTCTATATCTTTTACTGCTTCATAATGAAATATTAAATTAGTAGTGTTTAATAAAGCATAATCTTCTATATATTTAGCTGGATCTTTAACCATCAAATGAACATCTAATGGTAAAGAAGAATAACTAACTATTTTTTTAACTTCACTATAAGTCCATGTTTTATTTTCTACGAACTTTCCATCCATAATGTCAACATGAATATAATCAGCACTACTTCCATCTAATTTTTTAACAATATCTTCTGCTTTAATACTAGAAGATAATATTGATACTCCTACTTTCATGATTTAACTTCCTCCATAAACTTAATATAATTTTCATATCTCCATTCAGGAATTTTACCTTTGTTTACAAGATTAATAATTTCACATCCATCTTCTTTAATATGAGAACAAGATCTATATTTACAAGGTTTATTAAAATCAGGATAATATTTTTTTATATCTTTTCTTGGAACACTTATTTCTAAAGAACTAAATCCAGGAGTATCAGCAATAAGACCACCATTAACTTCTAATAATTCAACAAGTCTAGTAGTATGTTTACCTCTTCCTAAACTAAGTGAAACTTCTCCAGTCTTTAAAGATAATGAAGCATCAATTCTATTTAATAAACTAGATTTTCCACTTCCAGTCTGACCACATAAAGCAACAACTGAATCCTTAAATTCATTCTTTATTTTGCTTACACTAGTATTTATATAAACTTTAATACCAAGTTTTCTATAATAACTAATATATTTTTTAATATCATTTTTTTCTTTTAAACTTATCATATCAGTCTTAGTAATAACTATGATAGGTTCAATCTTATTAGCAAAAGCTATCACCAAAAATTTATCAATTAAGTAAGAAGAAAATACTGGAATAGATGTACTCATCACTATAAGTAATTTATCTATATTAGCAATAAGTGGTCTTTCCAAATAATTTCTTCTAGATTCAACTTTTTCAATAGTTTTAGTTTGTGTATTAACAACTACATTATCACCAACTACTGGATGAACTTTATCATTTCTTAATTTTCCTCTTACTTTAGTATCAATTATAGTATTATTTTCAAGTAAAACTTTATGTATTGCTGCATTAACGCATATTATCTTACCATTCATTTTCCCCCCATTATTAAGACTAATCCATTCCATTGTCTTCAGTGATTTCACCTTCTTGTGTAGTATCCTCTTCTGTAGGTTCAGGTGATTGAGCAATAGTAATTACAAGAGTTACACCAGGAGCAACAATAGAATCAGCAGCTCTATTTTGTTTTAATATTGTACCCTCTGGCACACTAGTAGTTTCTTGATATTTATATTCTAATTTTAATTCATGCTTCTTAGCAAAATCTTCTATTTTATCAATAGTATATCCTTTAGTAAAATCAGGATATTTATATTCAACTTCAGGAATAATTATTTTAATTTGATCACCTAATTTACTAGCTTCTCCAGCACCAGGAACAGTTTTTAAAACAATATCTTCCTTAACATCTTTTCCTTCTTCTACTTTTTCAGTTTCAACTACTACATTACATTCACATTGAGCTTCAATCTTTCCTTTAGCAACTAAATAATTTTCATTAGTAAAATCTTCTACAATATATTTACCTTCTCCAGAACTTAAATATAATGTTATTTTAGCACCAGATTTTCTCTTAGTACCAATTTCAGGACTAGTCTTTACAACTTTTCCTTCTTCTATAGTACTACTAGAAACATATTTATACTCAGTTATTACTTCAAAGCCTTTATCAGTAAGTTCATTAGAAGCATCTTTAGCACTCTTATTACTTACATCAGGAATCATAACATTTTTAACTTCACTCTTCTTAAAATATATTGTCATCGCAACAGTAATAGTCAAAATAATTGCTGTAAAAATACTAACTAAAACAATTAATAATTTATTTGATTTTTTATTTTCTGCCATTTCTTCTTTTTCTAACTCTATTTCTTTTTTCTTTTTAATTATTTGTTCTTGCTTTTCAAGATCTTTTAAATCATCATCTAACTTTTTAGTTTCTTCTAAATCATTTTCAGGATACTTATATACCCATCTCTTTTCATCTTTTCTAGAATCATCTAAAGCAGTCTTTATATCTTCATGCATTTCTCTTGCATCAGTATATCTATTTTTAGGATTTTTAGCAGTAGCTCTAATAATAACATTCTCAATAGATTGAGGAATTGTTGGATCTACTTTTCTAACACTTGGAAGTGGTTCTCTAAGATGTTTCAATGCTATCTCAACAGCACTCTCACCCTTATATGGAACCAAACCAGTCAATAATTCATACATCATTATTCCCATAGAATAAATATCACTTCTAACAGTAGAACCTTTACCATTAGCTTGTTCTGGAGGTAAATAATGTACTGTACCCATAACTGAATTAGTTTGTGTTAATTGAGTTGAGTTTAACGCAGTAGCTACTCCAAAATCAGTTATTTTTATCATTCCATTAGATAAAATCATAATATTTTGAGGTTTAATATCTCTATGAATTATATAAGCATCATGTGCATGAGCAAGACCATCAGTTAATTGAAGCATAATATCAACTACTTCAGTAATTGATAAATGACCTCTTTGTTTTAAAACTTGTTTTAAAGTCTTACCATCAACATATTCCATAACTATATAATATTGACCATCATCTTCACCAACATCATACATCTCAACAATATTAGGATGACTTAGACTAGAAGCTGATAAAGCTTCTCTTTGAAATCTTCTAACAAACTTTTCATCATTAGCAAGATCTCCTCTTAAAACTTTAACTGCTACATTTCTATCTAATATATTGTCATGAGCTAAATATACATTAGCCATTCCACCTTCACCTAATGTCTTAATTATCTGATATCTATCATTTATAATAGAACCTTTAACTATCACACTTATTCACCACCGAATCTAATACATGCTATTGTAATATTATCTGTTCCCCCACGCATATTCGCCTTCATTATCATTTTTCCCACTTGATCTTGTAAATCAAGATCTTTATCATTTAATACTTTTTCCATTTGTTCTACAGTTAACATATTTGTTAAACCATCACTACATAAGAACACCCCATCAACATCTCTTTCAACATCAAAAATATCCATTTCAATAGTTTCTGCTGCTCCAAGTGCTCTCATTAATACATTCTTTTGAGGATGAGTCATAGCTGCACTTTCAGTTAATTCTCCACTCTCTAAAAGCATATTAACAAGTGTATGATCTTTAGTAACTTTATATAATTTTCCTTTTTTAAATACAAATCCACTAGAATCTCCTATATTTCCAAAAATAAGAAAATCTTTAGTTAGTATTGCACATACACAAGTAGTACCAAGGCCATTAGCATCAACATGTTCTTCTGCATATCTTAGTATTTTAACATTTATTTCATCAATAATCTCTTTTAACCAAATAACAGCTTCTTCTTTACTTCCAATGCTAGATAATTCAGAAAATCTCTTTCCAAGTTCACCAACTACTAAAGAACTAGCTACTTCTCCAGCTTTATGTCCTCCCATACCATCAGCAACTACTACTAAATATTCATCATTTAAATTTTTAATAATTGTTACTGAATCTTCATTGTGACTTCTTACTTTACCAGCATCAGTTTGATAAAATGCCTTCATATTATTCCTCCATATTGTTAGCTCTAAGTTGTCCACAGGCAGCTGATAAATTACCACCCATTTCTTTTCTTATTGTTACATTTACATTATTCGATTTAAGTATATCATAAAAACTCTTTATTTTAAAGTCATTACTTCTTTTCATTGTAAAATTAGATGTCTCATTATAAGGTATTAAATTCACATACATAAGTTTTCCTTTTACAAGAGAAGCAAGCTCATAAGCACACTTATCACTATCATTTATTCCTTCTAACATTATATATTCTATTGTTACTCTTCTATTAGTTTTTTTAATATAATAATCTAGTGCTTCCATAACTTTTTCTATTTTATAAGCATGATTTACTTTCATTATCTTATCTCTAATTTCATTATTAGGGGCATGTAAACTAACAGCTAAATTTACACCTGTTTCCAAATCAGCGAATTCATAAATTTTAGGTACAAGTCCACAAGTAGATATAGTCAAATGTCTTTGCCCTATATTAATCATTTTATTATTAGTTACAACTTTAATGAATCTTTTAATATTTTCAAAATTATCAAAAGGTTCTCCAATTCCCATAACAACTATAGAATCTATTCTAATATTTTCATATTTGCTTACACACAAAACTTGAGACACTAATTCACTTAAACGTAAATCTCTTACTTTTTTAAGTCTTCCACTCTCACAAAAAGAACATCCCATATTACATCCAACTTGACTTGAAACACATAATGAATATCCATAATCATGATTCATAAGTACACATTCTATTTTATTATGATCAGATAATTCTAAAAGATATTTATTAGCAAGATTACTCTTTTCAACTTTAACAACACTTAATTCTTCAAATTTAATATTTTCATTACAAAAAGAAATAAGTTTTTTACTTAAATTAGTCATTAAATTAAAATCAGTTATCTTCTTTTCATAAACCCACTCTATTATTTGAGTAGCATTATATTTTTTAAATCCATTTTCTATTAAATAACTCTCTAATTCTTCTTGTGTAAAATCATAAAAATTCATTTGTCTCACTTCCTATAAAATTATATAAGTATTAAATTACATTTATTCTTTGTATATCAATAACTCTATCATTATCAAAAACTATCTTAAATACATCAGGATTACTCATAATACCATTCATTATTTCTTTACCATTAAATGATACTTTGAACTTATCATCTTTAAAGCTAACATCACAAATAGTTTGTAAATAACTCATAAGCATCACTCCATGAATACAAAAAACTATTCTTTCTCCACTTACTTCATTTAATAAATTATATATTCTTTCATTCACTTCTTTTAAAGATTCACCATTTTCTAATTTATAGTTTTCATCCCTAAATTGATTATAATTAAAATTTTTAGGTAATTCATCTATATATGTAATGCCAAATTCTCTTTCATTTAATCTATTATCAACAATTAACTCTAAATTATTATTTTCAGCTACATATTTAGCTGTTTCAATGCTTCTTGATGAATTACTAGAATAAACAGCATCAACACCACTTAGTTCTTGAATATTACATAGCTTAGAAGCATTTTTCTCACCTTCAACAGACAAAATCATGTTCTTACTAAATTCACTAAATGGTATTTTACCTCTATCTTTTATTTTAACAAATGGAGCAGAATGTCTAATTAAATATAACTCTTTCATCTATTCAAGTACTGCCTTTATTCTTCTAACACCAGCTGAACTAGCTTCTTCTTTAGTAATTCTAAAATGTCCAAGTTCACTAGTGTTCTTAACATGTGGGCCACCACAAAGTTCTTTAGAAACATCTCCAATAGTATAAACAGTAACAACATCTGGATACTTTTCAATAAACATACATTCAGCTCCACTATTAATAGCTGCTTCCTTACTCATCTCTTCACATTTGACTTCTAAGCCTTCACTAATCCATTTATTAACTAAATCCTCAGTTGTCTTTTTCTCTTCATCACTTAATTTATGATCACAACTAAAATCAAATCTCATTCTTTCACTAGTAATATTACTTCCTTTTTGATGAACAGACTCATCAACTACAACTTTTAAAGCAGCATTTAATAAGTGAGTTGCTGTATGATATTTAGTTTCAATTTCACTATGTCCACCTAATCCACCTTTAAATTGTCCAGCACTTGCTGTTCTAGATAATTCTTGATGAGCTTTAAATTTTTCTTTAAAACCTTCTTCATCAACACTCATATTTCTTTCTTTAGCAAGTTCCATAGTTAATTCAATTGGAAAACCATAAGTATCATATAAATGAAAAGCAGTTTGTCCATCAATATTATCATTTTTAGAAGCAACTTTTTCAAATTCTCTTAAACCTTTTTCTAAAGTTCTATTAAATTTTTCTTTTTCATTTTTTAATACTTCAAGAACAACATTTTCATTCTCACTTAATTCACTATAATATTTTTTATATTTTTGAATAATTAATTTAGCTAATCTTTGCTCCCAATCACTAGAAATATCAATATTTAATTTTTTAGCATGTCTAATCATTCTTCTGATTAATCTTCTTAATATGTATCCTTGTCCAACATTACTAGGTTTTACACCAGCAGGATCAGCACTAATAAATACACTTGTTCTAACATGATCAGCAATAATTCTCATACTATTTTCATTGCCTTCATATGGTAAATTAGATATTTCACTAATTAAATCAATAACATCACTCCATATACTAGATAAATAATTATCATTTACTCCTTCAAGTATAGCAGTAGTTCTCTCTACTCCCATTCCAGTATCAACATTCTTTTTTGGAAGTTCAGTTATATTACCATTTTCATCTTTATTATATTGCATGAAAACATCATTCCAGATTTCAACCCATCTTTCATCTTCAGTATCAAAAGTTTCAGGAATTGGATCATTACTTCTCCAATAAAACATTTCAGAGTCAGGTCCACATGGTCCAGTCTCACCAGCTATCCAAAAATTATCATCAACAGTCTTAGCTATTCTTTTTTCACTAATTCCTAAACTTAACCATTTATTATAAGATACTTCATCAAATGGAATATTATCACTACCAGCATATACAGTAACAGCTAATCTTTCTACTGGAATATTTAATACTTTTGTTAAAAATTCAAAGCTCCAACTAATAGCTTCATCTTTAAAATAATCACCTAATGACCAATTACCTAACATTTCAAAGAATGTATGATGATAAGTATCACCTATATTATCTAAATCATTAGTTCTAATACATTTTTGATAATCAACAAGTCTAGTTCCATAAGGATGAGTTTGTCCCATTAAATATGGAATTAATGGTTGCATACCAGCAGTATTAAAAAGAACACTAGGATCATTTTCTGGTACAACTGGAGCACTAGGTATTTGCTTATGTCCTTTACTTACAAAAAAGTTAATATATAAATCTTTAATATTCATTATTTCATTTCCTCCATTTTTTCTTCAACAAATATTTTTTGTGTATCTACTCTAAAAACTATTCTAACATCATTTGCAGACACAACTTCTGGATCAACATTCTTAATAGTTTTAATTGACGCGACATTAGTATTATCAATAGATGCAGTAAAGCTTCTAATTCCACGAGAATATAATTCTCTACATAAAATTCTAAGTGCACTTGATGCAAAACCTTGTCTTCTATAATCAGAAAATATTTTATAACCAACATTTTCTGAACCAAGAGTAGTATCTTTATACTCAATAGTTCCAACTATCTTTTCGTGTTCAAAAGAATAAATATAATATTTAAATTTTTCTATTTCAAGTAAACCAACTTTTTTATCTAAACTAGTTTTACATTTAAATGGAGCTATCATTTCATATAATTGAAAAGAACGTTCATTTACTTCTCTTTCTTTAGCTCTAAGCTGATCTAAAAGTCCAAAATCATTTTTACTAATTGCTTTATCAATTGCTTTATTAATTTTATGACTTTCTTTTTTATTAGCAGAAATTAATTTTAATAATACATCTTCCTTCATAATTACCTCACAAATAAAAAAAGAACAGCACAAGGAGTGCATATGCACGGTACCATCCTTTATTTAACTCTAATTAAATTAACGCTTTAAACACGTGAGCTATTAACTCAATAATAAAAGTAGCTTCAAATATAATTATTTATTAGTTTTCACCAAACACTAACTCTCTATGAAATAATATGTATTTTACTCGTCTTTCAGTAAGATAATATCAAATTTCACATAAAAATTCAATATAAAAATAAAAAAAGGATAAATCCTTTTTTAGTTAGTAATATTTGTATTATCTTGCACTGTAGGAGCTTCAGATGTAACTGGAGCTTGAACTGCATTGTTTTCTACAACTGGTGCTTCTGTTACTTGAGCTGTAACATCTGGTGTTACAGGAGCATTCATTTCAGGTGCAACAGGAGCTTCTTGAACTGGAGCTGGTTCTTCAGGCGCAACACTTGGATCAGGAATAACTAAAGTTGGCTCTTCAGGTTTTGCAACTTCCTCAGTTGGAGCAATCATACTATCAGTTTCATTACCAGATGCAAACACATTGAAATTTTCTGGTGTTGTTGATGCAAGCTCACTAGCTAAACTTGGAGTAGCACTTGTCGGAACATCGCTACCCATTGGCATAGTTGGTCCATCTGTAGGAACACTATTTTCCTTTGTTTGATCAATTGGAGTTTCCTCTTTTGGTTTTTCAGCATCTGATTTCTTTTTCTTATTTCCAAGTACAATAAATCCTATAATAGCGAATAAAAGAACAATCGCAACTACTAAAAACACCCATCTATACTGAACTAAAATATCTATCATACTTATCCTCCTTATTCTTACAATAATTTTATCATCAAAATATTATTATTTCAATATCTTTATTAAAATCTATGCCATTAAAAAAATAAAATAACAAAAGTTATTTTATTTTTTCTAATAATTTTTCTTTAGCTTCAACTGGATTAGCTTTACCTCTAGATTTTTTCATAACTTGTCCAACTAAATAATCTAACATATTAGTTCTTCCGTTATGGTAATCAGTAATAGCTTTTTCATTTTCACTTATTACTTCATTTACTAAAGTTTCAATTAAATTACTATCTTCAAGAACACCCATATCATATTTTTTAACTATTTCAAGTGGTGCTAAATGTTCTTCTAACATATGAGTAAACACTTCTTTACCTTGATTATTAGTAATCTTTTTATCATTAATTAACTTAATTAATTCACTTAACATTTCAGGCGTAATAAATAAATCTTCTATAGTATTTTCTTCTGATTTATTAAGTTCACCCATTATTCTAGTAGTTATCCAGTTACATGCACTTTTAGCATCACTTCCAAGTTTGATACAAGAATCAAAATAATCAGATATCTTTTTATTCTTAGTTAATACTCCAGCATCATAATCAGATAAACCATATTCATTTATATACTTTTGTTTTCTTTCATAAGCAAGAACAGGTATTTTACTTCTAATTTCATCTAATAATTCTTTAGTTATTTTATATTTAGGAATATTAGGCTCAGTAAAATATTTATAGTCAATAGCATCAGCTTTACTTCTCATATGAATAGTAGTACCACTTTCATCATCCCATCTTCTTGTTTCTTGAACTACTTCATCATATCTTCCAGCATCTTTTAATTCACTTTGTCTCTTTATTTCATAATTAATAGTTTTTCTAATAGCATCAAAACTATTAACATTTTTAACTTCAACTTTAGTGCCAAATTCAGTATCATTTTCATCCATAATTGATACATTTACATCTGCTCTAATTTGTCCTTTTTTAGTATCACATTCAGAGATATCTGTATATTCATATATACTCTTAATATGTTCTAAAAATGCAAGAGCTTCATCTGCACTATGAAGACAAGGTTCAGTAACTAATTCAAGTAATGGAACACCTGCTCTATTATAATCAATTGTTGATGTATTATAATAATGATCTAATGAAGCAGCATCTTCTTCTAAATGAATATCATGAATTAATACTTCTTTTTTAGTACCATTAACATCTATTTCAATTTTTCCATCTACTCCAACTGGATTAAAAAATTGAGTTAATTGATATCCCTTAGGTAGATCTGGATAATAATAGTTTTTTCTATCAAACTCCATATACTCAGGTTGACGACAATTTAATATCATTGACATCATTAATGCTTTTTTAACACATGTTTTATTTACAACAGGAAGAGTTCCCGGAAATGCCATATCTATAGGAGCAACATTTTCATTAGATACTTTTGAAAAACTATTTCTTGCATTTGAGAATACTTTTGTATTAGATTTCATCTCACAGTGAAATTCTAATCCTATAACTGCTTTATATGCCATTATTCTACCTCCTTTGCAAGTTGATTTTTATATTCCATATTACTCTCTAAAGCATAAGCTATATTTAATACATTAATATCATCTTTAACTTTACCAGTAATATTTACTCCAACAGGTAAATTACTTACAAATCCATTTGGTATTGTTATTGATGGGAATCCACCAAAGTTACCTATTTGTAAATGCTCTTCTAAAATACTATTTGAAGCAGATAAAGCATTTTTACTACCTTCAATAAACTTAGCTGGTCCACTTCCTACTGGAAGAATTAAACCATCATATTCTTCAAATAATTCATTCATTTTATCAACAATTAATCTTCTTACACGTTTAGCATTTATAAAATATTTTTCTTGATTTTCTCTTTGTAGTACATAAGATCCAATTACAAATCTTCTTTTAATAAGTGGTGAAAATCCTTTAGTTCTGTGATCTTTCATCATTTCCATTGGACTTTCTCCATTACCTCTAGGGCCAAATATAATACCCGTTAAATTAGACATATTACTTGTTGCTTCAGCACAAGAAATAACTACATAAACACTAGCTACTGCATTTAACAATACTTTATCTATACTAACACCAGTAACACTCATTCCTAAACTCTTACATAACTCAATAGTTTTATTAAAGTTTTCTAAATGATTCTTTAATTCATCACTAGGATTTTCATAATTATCAATATCAACAATCTCTTTAATATATAATAATTTTTTACCTTTAACATCTTTATTAAGACTATTATATAATTCTATATCACTTGAATCCCAAGAAGTCATATCCTTAGGATCTATTCCTTTCATAGCATCTACTGCTATTGCTGCATCTTCTACACTTCTTGAAAGTACTCCAACTGTATCAAGAGAACATGCAAATGGAAATAATCCATATCTTGAAATCATTCCATAAGTAGGTTTATATCCAACTATTCCACAATAAGCTGCAGGTTTACGAATTGAATCTCCTGTATCACTACCAAGAGCAAAAGGATAACATCCACAAGCAACACTAGCAGCACTTCCTGCAGAACTTCCAGCAGTCATTCTATCATAACTCCATGGATTGTGTACAACACCAGTATGTCCAGTTGTACCAGTTCCTCCCATTCCAAGTTCATCCATAACTGTTTTAGTTACACCTACTGCTCCTTTTTTCTTTAAATTTAATACAGCAGTAGCATCAAAGAATGGAACATAATCTTTTAATGTATTAGAACTTCCTGTAGATAAAATATCTTTAGTAGAAAAATTATCTTTAATACCAAACGGAATACCACTCACTAATTCATCAGTTACTTCTTTTCCTTCAGCATCATCTATAATAGTTACAAAAGCATTAGTTTTATCTTGAATACTATGACATTTTTCTAGTGATTCACTAACTAATTCTTTAGAAGTAACTTTTTTATTTACTAAATCCTCATGTAATTCTTTTATACTTTTAGTTATCATTATCCCACCACCTTTGGTACTTCTACTTCTCTACCTTCATATTGATCACAGTTTCTTAACAATTCTTCAATAGGAATTTCTTCACCAACTTCATCATCACTTCTTAAGTCATCTACAACCATCTCAAATGGATAACTAAGTGGTTCAGTATCTTTAATATTTGGTATTTGATTAATTAAATCCATATTCTTTTCTATTTCATCAAATTCTTCTTGAATATTAGTTCTTTCTTCTTCAGTTAAACCTATAAGTAATTTATCAGCATAATCATCTATCATTTCTTTTGTAAAATTACTCATTATTACTCCTCCTTTATTTTAATGCCCAATTCCTCTAGTTGTTTTGGCATAAGTACACTAGGACTACCCATCATTAAATCTTGTCCACTTGTACTTGTTGGAAATGCTTGTACTTCTCTTAAGTTAGTTTCATCTTTTATAATCATTAATATTCTATCTATGCCAAGAGCCATTCCTCCATGAGGTGGACATCCATACTTAAACGCAGTAAATAAACTATTAAATCTTTTTTCAACTTCTTCTCTTATATAACCAACTACTTCAAATCCCTTAACAAGTGAATCTAAATTACTGTTTCTGATAGCTCCACTAGCCATTTCATTACCATTACAAACAAAGTCATATTGATAAGCTAAAACTTTTTCAATATTATCTTTATTATACTCTATATTCGTATCATGTGGCAAACTAAATGGATTATGACAAAATTCATACTTACGAGTTTTCTCATCATATTCAAACATTGGAAAATTATTAATTATACAAAGTTCTATTTTATCTTTATCTATTAAATCTAATTTACTACCTAATTCAGTTCTAATAAGACCAGCAAATTTTTGAGCAACTTTTAAAGATTTATTTGCTATAAAGAAAACCACACTATTTTCTTTCATATCTAAATATTTTATTAAATCTTCTCTTTCTTCTGATGTCAAAAATTTATCTATTGGTCCTTTAAAACTTCCATCACTACATAAAGTCAAATATCCAATCCCAGGCATTCCTATGCTACTAGCATAATCAACTACTTCATTAAACCACGAGTTAGATTTATTACCTATTCCATCAACATTAATAGCTTTAACTATAGATTTTTTAAATGGTCCAAATGTAGTATTTTTTAATATATCACTTACATCTTTAATTATAAGTGGGTTTCTTAAATCAGGCTTGTCTGTTCCATACATTTCCATTGAATCATTATATTCAATTCTTCTAAAAGGTTTAGGAGATACTTTTTTATCAGAATATTTACTAAATACATCATAAAATATTGACTCTCCTAATTCTAATATTTCATCTTCTTCTACATAACTCATTTCTAAATCTAATTGATAAAACTCAAGAGTTCTATCACTTCTAGCATCTTCATCTCTAAAACATGGAGCAACTTGAAAATACTTATCAAATCCTCCAACCATTAATAATTCTTTATATATTTGTGGAGCTTGAGGTAAAGCATAAAATTTTCCCTTAAAGTTTCTGCTTGGTACTACAAAATCACGTGCTCCCTCTGGACTACTAGCAGTAAGTATAGGTGTTTGTACTTCAGTAAAACCTAAATCATACATTTTATTTCTTAAGAAATGTAATATCTCACTTCTAAGTAAAATATTATTTTTTACTACTTCATTTCTCATATCTAAATATCTATATTTAAGTCTTACATCTTCACTAACATGTTTACTCGATATTATTTCAAATGGTAATTCATGAAGTGATTCTCCAAGTACTTCTAAACTACTTACTAGTAACTCTACTTCTCCACTTTTAATCTTTTCATTGATTGTATCTTTACTTCTTTTTCTAATAGTTCCTTCTAATCTTATAACAGATTCACGAGCAAGTCCTTTAAATATATTATCATCATTAGATACAGTTTGAAGTATTCCACTTGTATCTCTTAAATCTAAAAATAATATTCCTCCATGATCTCTTATATTTTGAATCCAACCACTAACTACAATCTTTTTACCTATCATAGTATTATCTATATCTTTAATTAAAATACTACGATATCTATTAATTTTCATAACTCCTCCTAAATTAATAGTCGCAGTTATTAGGTGTTCTTGGATAAGGAATTACATCTCTAATATTTTCAATTCCTGTTAAATACATAATAAGTCTTTCAAATCCAAGACCAAATCCAGAATGATAACATCCTCCAAATCTTCTTAAATTAGTATACCAATCTAATCCTTCTAGTGGTATATTTAATTCTTTCATTCTATTTATTAATTTATCATAATCATCTTCTCTTTGGCTTCCACCTATAAGTTCTCCAGAACCTGGAACTTCTAAATCAACAGCTGCGACAGTTTCATTATCATCATTTAATTTCATATAGAATGCTTTAATATCCTTAGGCCAATTAGTAATAAATACTGGTCCATTAAAGTATTCAGTAATATATCTTTCATGTTCTTTAGCTATATCTTCTCCATATTCTGGTTCAAATTCCCATTTAACTTTTGCTTCTTTTAATAAAGTAATTGCATCATGATGAGTTATTCTAACAAATTTAGATGTTAATACTTTATTTAATTTTTCTTTTATTCCTTTTTCAACAAATTTATCAAAAAAATCCATTTCAAGAGGACATCTATCCATCACATACTTAATTATATATTTAAGCATTTCTTCTTCAATATTCATTATTCCTTCTAAATCACAAAATGCCACTTCTGGTTCAATCATCCAAAATTCATTAGCATGTGTTTTAGTATTTGAGTTTTCTGTTCTCATTGTAGGACCAAATGTATATATTTTCTTATATGCCATAGCAAAAGTTTCACCATGAAGTTGACCAGAACCTGTAATATATGCTTGTTTTCCAAACAAATCTTTCTTAAAATCAACTTTTCCATCTTCCCCTAAAGGAAGATTATTCATATCAAGTGTAGTCAACTTAAACATTTGTCCACTACCTTCACAATCAGCTCCAGTAATTATTGGACTATGAAAATATACATAATTATTACTTTGAAAATATTCATGAATTGCTTGAGCTGCAACACTTCTAACTCTAAAAACAGCATTAAATAAATTAGTTCTAGGTCTTAAATAAGCCATTTCTCTTAAATATTCTCTAGTATGTCTTTTAGGTTGAATTGGATAATCTTCTGGACTATCTCCTAGAACTTCAACATGAGATACTTTAATTTCATGACTCTGTCCATTACCTTCTGATTTAACTAGTTTTCCTTCTACTCTTAAAGCACTACCAACTCTAATATGACTAATCATATCAAAATCTTTTAATTTTTTTTCATAAACTAACTGTAAATTTTGAAAATAAGTGCCATCATTAAAATCAATAAATCCAAAATTAGATTGATTTCTATTATTACGAACCCATCCTTCTAATGTGACTGTAGTATTTTCTAAATCTTTAATATTTGCAAACAAATCTTTTACATCCATAAATTATTCCTCCCTAAAATAAAAAGGAATGGTAACAAGGAGTGCTTTGTGCACGGTACCATCCCTTTAATTAACTCAATTTTTATAACGGTGTTTAGCCGAAAATATCTACTTAATTTCGATATTTCACTCCGTGGTGTTATTCATATATATATCTTATTAGTTTCCACTAACCACTAACTTTCTATAAAGAATTTATATATTACTTCTCCACATCAAAGATTTATGAAACAATTATACTTTTATTGAAAGTATTTGTCAATATCAGATAATTCATTAATTGAAATATCAGTTTGACTACCATCTATCATATTTTTAAGAACTATTTTATTTTGATTAACTTCATCTTCTCCAATGATAATTGCATATTTAGTTTGAAGTTTATTAGCATATTTCATTTTTTGTTTAAATCCTTTTTCAATATAACAAACATTTACACTAATATTTTGTTTTCTAATTTCACTAGCAACTTTACCAATATAATTATAATTTTCACACATAGGTAAAATAATAATATCACTAGGACTAGTACTTTCACTCTTTAATAATCCTTCTTCATTTAATTGATAAAATAATCTAGTTAATCCTATAGATATTCCTACACCTGGTAATTTCTTATCAGTATAGTATTCAGCTAAATTCTCATATCTTCCACCACTACATACACTACCTAAACTAGGATAATCTTTTAATTTAGTTTCATATACAGTGCCAGTATAATAATCAAGACCTCTAGCTATAGTTAAATTAATCTCAAAATTATCTTCATTTACTTCTAAAGCCTTAAGATTATTAATAACATCTTCTAATTCATTAATACCAGTTTCAAATACACTAGATGAAATATTTAATCCTTTTAATTTTTCTATTTTTTCAGTATTAGTTCCATCAATAGATATAAAATTCATTATAGAATTTATTTTCTCTAAATCTACACCTAATAAAGATAATTCTTCTTTAACAGCATCTTCACCTATTTTTTCAATTTTATCAATTATTCTTAAAATATCTGTTATTTTATCTTCTAAATCTAAAGAACTAAAAAATCCAGATAATATTTTTCTATTATTAATTTGAATTACAAAATCACCAAAATTTAATTCTTTAAATATATCATAAATAATACTAGGTATTTCACTATCATATTTAATAGATAATTCTTCATCGCCTATTACATCTATATCACATTGATAAAACTCTCTAAATCTTCCCTTTTGAGGTCTTTCACCACGAAATACTTTTCCAATTTGATATCTCTTAAATGGAAAAGATAATTCATTATATCTTTTAGCTACATATTTAGCTAATGGTACAGTTAAATCAAATCTCAAAGATAAATCATTTTCACCTTTATTAAATCTATATATTTGTTTTTCAGTTTCACCACCTGCTTTAGCAAGTAACACCTCACTTAATTCAATAATAGGCGTATCAAGTGGATAAAATCCATATTTTTCATAAGTATTTATAATTGTATTTTTAATTTTATTAAATAAAACTTGTTCACTTGGATATAACTCCATAAATCCAGGTAAAGTTCTTGGTTCAGTTTTCATATTATCACTCCTTAATTATTTTAACATTTTTTTAACTTTTAAAAAAGATTATATGAACCACATATAATCTTATTTTATATTTTATTTTTATATGTACTTCATTTTAACAAACGAAAAAGTGTCCATGATGATGAACATGATTTAATTGATGATGATTATTCATATTTCTTGTCATAAGACACCTCCAAAAAGTAAGACTATTATAAAACAAATTAATTTATATGTCAAATTTTTAAAATTCTTGATTTTTCTATTTTATCAACTACTTCATAAGGATAATCAAAAGAAGGATTATCACCCATTTTTCTAGAATCACATAAAAAGTCAAGTTCACGAACAAATTCACTATATTCTTCTAAAGAACACTTACCATATAAATTTTCTAAAAATATTGCCTTAATTGATTCTAAAAAATAACAATAAACACTTCTAACAGTACTAGATTTAGAACTTCTAATATATCTTCCATCTAAATCTATAAGTTCTACATTAGCTTCTCTATATAATATATTTCTAGATGTAAAATCAACATTATATATATCATTTTCTAATAATTCAATATTCTTATCAATCGCACTTCTTATATTAGAAAATATCAAATCTAAATCTTCTAAATGCAAATCTAAAAATGACTTATATCCTTCAAAAAAGTCATATATCACACCCAAACAAACATTATCATATATTACTATTCCCTTAGGTAATCTTGTTTTACTAATACTCTTTTGCTTTTCACATAACATTTCAATTTGATTAGGATCAATATCCATTTTAAAACCATATTTTAGATTATATAAAAAATTAACATCAAATTTATATAACTCATCACCAACACGAAAAAGATAATGATTCAAATGACTTGGATCACAAAAATATTTATTTTTTTCTTTAGTTAATTCCTTAAACTTTCTATCACTTAATATAACTTTTTTCAATATGTTCTCCTTAAATCAATTATATCAAAAAAAGTGTAACTTAATTACACTTTTATGATACTTTTTCAAATTGACTATTATATAGCTCACTATAGAATCCTTTTTCTTTCATTAGTTCTTCATGATTTCCTTGTTCAATAATATTTCCATCTTTCATAACTAATATCAAATCAGCATTTTTAATAGTAGATAATCTATGAGCAATTATAAATGAAGTTCTTCCTTCAGTTAATTTATCCATTGATTTTTGAACTAATTCTTCAGTTCTAGTATCTACATTACTTGTAGCTTCATCAAGTATTAAGAAAGGAGCATCTTCTATCATACCACGAGCAATAGTAAGTAATTGTTTTTGTCCTTGAGATATCGCATCACTATCACTTAATGTAGCATTCAACCCACCAGGTAAAGTCTTAACAAAATGATCTACACCTACTACTTTTAATGCATCCCATATTTGTTCATCACTAACATCTTTTTTATTAAATGTAATATTATCTCTTACACTACCTTCAAATAACCATGTATCTTGTAAAACCATAATAAACAAATCATGAACATTTTCTCTAGTTAAATTATTAATTGAAACATCATCTATTAAAATATCACCAGAATTAATTTCATAGAACTTCATAAGTAAATTTACCATAGTTGTTTTACCTGCTCCAGTAGGACCAACTATAGCAATCTTTTGCCCACTTTTAGCATTAGCATTAAATTTCTTAATTATAATTCTATCTTTATCATAACCAAATTTAACATTCTTAAATTCAATATTTCCTTTAACTTTAGATTTATCTAAATGAGCAGTACAATTACTCTCATCACTCATTTCTTTTTCATCTAAAAATTCATGTACTCTTTCACTAGCAGCAACAGTAGATTGAAGAGTTGTCATACATTGAGCTATTTGTGATAATGGATTAGTAAATAATCTAACATATATCATAAATGCTATTATTGTTCCAAAAGATATAACACCTTTTATAGCAAGCATAGAACCAACTACACATACACAAACATATCCAAAGTTACCTATAAAATTCATAATAGAAGGCATTAAACTTCCAAAGAAAGCACCTTTTTTATTACATTCATATAATCTATCATTTATTTCATCAAAATGTTCTATAGAATCTTTTTCTCCATTATAAGCTTTAACAACATTATGAGCACTATATATTTCTTCAATATAACCATTTATATTACCAATCTCTACTTGTCTTTGAACAAAATATTTTTGAGACTTACTAAGTATTTTAGCTAAAAATGCAAATCCAATTAAACTACTAAATATTGCAGTTAAAGCCATAATCCAGTTAGTTGAAAACATCATTATAGTACTACCAATAAGTAAAGCAATTGAACTAACTATAGTAGATATAGAATCATTTAAATTACGAGATATTGTATCTACATCATTAGTAGTTCTAGATAATATATCTCCAGTTTCATGACTATCAAAATACTTTAAAGGTATTTTATTTATTTTATTACTAATACTTGTTCTTAAATGTTTAGCAAAATTATTAGACACTGTTGTTAAAGAAAAATCTTCAATATAATTAAATATAGCACTTATCAAATATAATATAGCAATAAATAAAGATATCTTTTTTACACTATCAATATCAATACTAGGATTTAATAAAGATGATATACTTTCAGGAAGATCATTTAATAACTTAACATTCTCTTCAGCATCACTACTCATTTTAGGCATAAGTAATAATAATTGATATTGATCACTCTTACTAACAATAACTCCATCAATCTTCATATCACTTAAAAATCTAGTAATTATTTCTTCTGGTAAACTATAAAATTTATCAGTCTTTTTATTTTGCAAATCTATAAATGCTTCAGTCAATAATGTTTTATCTTCATCACTAACATTCTCATCATTTAATATTTCAAAATAAACATCTTTATTTCCAAAACTATTAGTAATATTTTTACTTATAGTACTTACTACTTCAGTATTAGGTTTAATACCATCAGTAATTAAATCAGTTAATTTTGATAATTTATTTGGAGTAACTAAAGCTATAATAGCACTTGTTAAAGCAAGCATTAAAGCCATTATCATCGTAGTTCTCCATGGTTTTAAATTTTTTATAAGTCTTATTAAAGATCCTTTAAAATCTTTAGACTTTTCCATTTTCATTGGTCTAGGCATTTTTAAGTTCCTCCTCTGATAATTGTGATAAAGCTATTTCTTTATAAACTTCACACTTTTTAAGAAGTTCTTTATGTGTACCCATTCCTACACATTTACCTTTATCTAAAACTATTATTTTATCTGCATTTATAATAGTTCCTATTCTTTGTGCAACTATTAAACATGTAGCATCTTTAGTATACTTTCTAAGTTCTTGTCTAAGTGTTAAATCAGTTTTATAGTCAAGTGCACTAAATGTATCATCAAATATATATATTTCAGGATTTTTAGCAACAGCTCTAGCAATAGATAATCTTTGTTTTTGACCACCACTTACATTAGTTCCACCACGAGCAATATGACTAGTATACCCATCTTCCATCTTACTAACAAAATCAGTTCCTTGAGCTACATCTATAGCTTTAATAATTTCTTCTTCAGTAATTGATTTACCTGAATCACCATAATCGACATTAGACTCTACTGTTCCAGTAAACATAACTGCTTTTTGTGATACATAACCTATCTTATTATGAAGAACTGATTGTTTGTAATCTCTTACATCAACTCCATCAACTAATATCTTTCCACTAGTTACATCATAAAATCTAGGTATTAAATTAATAAGAGTACTCTTTCCACTACCAGTGGATCCGATAAATGCTATTGTTTCACCCTTATTTGCTTTAAATGAAATATTTTCAAGTAAACATTCATCAGCATCAGGATATTGAAAACTAACATTCTTAAATTCAACAGTTCCTTTATCTTTAACATCATCAACTTTACCATCTACTAAAGTTATTTTTTCATCTAACACTTCATTAATACGTTTAGCAGATACTTTAGCTCTAGGATAAACCATAAATATCATAGCTAACATTAAGAATGAAGATAATACTTGAACACCATAACTAGTAAATACAACCATATTACTAAATAAGTTAATTTTATCTATTAAACCTAACTTTTGTAATAAGAATGCACCTATAAAATAAATACCAAGAGTTAAAAAATGCATACATAAATTAATAACTGGATTTAAAATAGCAAAACATCTTTGATTAAACATTTGTGTTTTAGTTAATTCATTATTAACTTCTTCAAATCTATTTTTTTGAAAATCTTCTGCATTAAAAGCACGTATAACTCTAATACCACTAAAGTTTTCTCTAGTAACACAGTTTAATTTATCAATTAATTTTTGAACTATTTCAAACCTAGGAATAACAACTATCATTAATACACCAACAGTAAATAATAGTACCGCAACACATACACCAGTTAATGCGCTAAGTTCTAAACTCTTACCAAGTATTTTAGTAATAGCCCATACTGCCATTATTGGAGACTTAATTATCATTTGAAGTCCAATAACAATCAAAGTTTCTACTTGAGTAACATCATTAGTAGTTCTAGTAATTAAACTACTTGTAGAAAATTTATTAATCTCACTTAATCCAAAAGATTCAACCTTTTCAAATATTCTTTTTCTAGTATTACGACTAAAACTAGCTCCAACATTTGAAACAAAAAATCCAACAGCGCAAGCTGATAAAAAACTACCAAAAGCACATAATATCATGTGTAATCCTTGAATAAGTATATCTTTTATAGAATCAGTACCAGATTGAATCAATATAGTAATTTTACTCATATAATCAGGTAACTTTAAATCTAAATATACTTGAAACACTATTAAAAGTACACAACATATTATCATAAAAACATCTTTTTTATTAAAATTTTTAAATATATCTTTCATTAATTCTCCCTTTCTATATTATTTTTAATTTTATCAAGAACATTCTTAAATATCTTATATTCATCTTCACTTATTCCATTTGAAATAATTTCTTTTGATTCATTATTATCTTTTTTTAATATATCCACAATTTCTAAAGATTTACTAGTTAATTTAATAATATTTTTTCTACTAGATTCTTCTTTAGAAATTAAATCATTTTTTTCCATAGTATTTAATACTGCAGATAAAGTAGATTTATTACATGAAATGAATGACTCAATATCTTTTTGATATATACTTCCATTATTCTCATATATATACATTATTATTCTAGATTGAACTGGTGTCACTCCAAGTCCAAGTTTCTTATGCCTTTTAAATACATATTTAAATATTGAAAGATTTATATCATTAATATCACTAAAAAAATCTTTATTATGCATAATCACTCCTTATGTTCGTTATCGAACTTATACAAGTATATACTAATAAAGATTATTTATCAATAGTTTTCACCAAAATTTCAATTTTTTATTTTTCTTTCTTTACTAATGCTTCATGATAAAAATAATTTTTATATTTTATATTATTTGCTTCACAATAATCTTCTATTTCATGTATTAAATTAATCCAAAAAGTTTTATCATTACACACAAATATCTTTTTATAATCAAATATATATTCTGGATAATTATCTTCAATATAATCAAGTATTACATCTTTATAACTTCCCCTTAAATTAAGATTTTCAAACCAATACTCATCTACAAAAGAAGAAGTTTCTTCTATTATTTTTTTATAATCTGTTACATATGGAAATATTGGTGACATAAAAAGTACTGTATATATTCCTTCTTCATGTAATTTTTTTAATGTATCAATACGACTTTCTATGCTACTAGCACTATCCATATCACTTCTAAACTTTTCATCAAGTGTATTTATAGACAAAGCTACTTTTACATCTTTCATTTGCTTAAATAAATCAATATCTCTAAGTACTAAAGATGATTTAGTAGATATAGTTAAGTGAGTATCTACAGAAACTAATTGTTCTAATATATTTCTAGTTTTTTTATACTTTTCTTCATATTGATTATATGGATCAGTAACTGAACTTAAAAAAACATTTTTATCAATTAATCTTTTAGTATTAATAGGTGTTTCACATTCTTTAATATCTATAAAAGTTCCCCAGTCTTCACTATGACCAGTAAATCTTTTCATAAAACTAGCATAACAATATTTACAAGCATGACTACATCCAATATATGGATTTATAACATAATCACTACTAGGTAAATTAGACTTAGTTATATAATTACTAACATTTATTTTATTCTCAATTACTTCCATAATAATACTCCATTCTCTAGTTGTCCTTTACTATTTTAACACATATTAAATATTATTAAAGAAAAAATTAACTATTATCTCATAAAAAAATACAGATATATAAAATATCTGTATTAAATAATTATTTGATAATTAAACTTAATAATTCTAAAAAATCACTTTCACTAATATTAGAACTCTCAATATCAAAATTAATACCTTTATAATTAAATGTAGTCATATAGGATTTACCATAACTATATATTTTTATTTTTTCTCCATTTATTGAAGAATATGATTTACCATTATCTTCAAAAAAATAATCTCTTAAAGGTTTATTATTTTTGGAAAATGACACTTCAATACTGCTTGCATCATTAAAAGTAACAACACTATAATTATTTAAAATATTATATTCTTTACTTTCAACACTTTCTCTAGTAAATACTTCATATGTTTTTTGTTCGTTAAATAATCTATTGTTAACTAAATCTTTATAAAAATAATATTCACTCTCTAACTTTTGTATATCATTTATTTCCTTAACCTCAGCATCAAGTATAGAAGCCCCCATATAATCAACTTTATTAATCTTAATATTATTATCAAATGAATTATCATTCTTAGTATTATTAAATATTATTACACCAAAAACACCCACTACTATTAAACACAAAGCATATTTCAAAATGCTATTACTCATATAACTATTCTCCTCACTTAAAATGTTATTTCTAATGTTTTCTTTATTTATTTTAGTTTTAATAATATTTTTCATTATTTGTTTTTTAGCCATAATTATTTTCCCTCACTTTCAAAATAAGTATTGAGTTCTTTTATCGTCCTGTACAAATAATTTTTAACATTAGATTCAGTTATATTTAAACACTTAGATATTTCTTTAATAGAATATTCCATATAATAATATAGATATATAACTTTAGATATAATAACCTGTTTTTTCTTCAAATAATTCCATACTCTTTCAGTGTCATATTTTATTAACATGCTTTTTTCTAAATTAATATTAGAAGGAATATTATCAATCATAACCATATCATCATGACTCTCAAATAAAGATAATATTTTAGCTTTATAATTAAATCTATAATATCGTTTAACTTTATTTTTTGCTATTCCAAAAACATACCCCTTATCATTAATAATATCTATTTTCTTATAAACATCCATATATATATTTTGTAATATATCGCTAACATCATCAATATTTGAACAATTTATTACAACATATCTAGAAATATCATCATATGTTTCATCATATAACTTGTTAAATTTTTTTAAGGCTTGACTAGTCATATTAACACCTCAATATAATAGTTCCATTTTATTATAAAAAAGTTTCAATCTTTTTAAATATTTCTACATTTCCATTGTAACTTTTAGGAGATATTGGACTAGGATGATATATTGGTAAAACTTTATAATCATTTACTTCGTATACATTACCAACTACAGAAGAAAATTTATCAAACTTAAAATTAAGTACATTTCTAGTAGCATATTCTCCTAAAGTAATAACTAATTTTGGTGCAAGTATATTAAGTTGACTCATCACAAATTTATTACAATTTTTAGAACAGATTTTTAAATTATTTCTTTTTACTGGATAACACTTAACTGATTCTATAAATGTAGTTTCAAATATATTTCTATTAATAATATCAAATAATTTTTGTAATACTACTCCACTAGGCAATATTTTATCATTAATATCTTTCCATAACTTACCACTTTTTCTCCATCCATTATTAGCTGGAGCTTCACCTATTAAAACAATATCATTATCTGTTCCCAAATAAACTGTATCACTATTAGGAAACTTTTCTACTAAGTCACCACATAATTTACAAGAATGTATTTTTTTATTAACATTTTCTAATAATTTAACAATAACTCTATTTTTCAAAGTAATATATCTTTTTTTAGTATCTTCAGTTAATATAATTTCTCTATCCATAACAGTGTAACTTGAATAATCAACTTCTTTACCAAATTGACTACCAGTTAGATCAACAACATTATTATCTATTACATTAAAATAATGACTTATCTCATCAACATGAATTTTACATATTTTTCCACCAAAATAATCATTAATAATTAAAGCAGTAATCGCACACATACCAAAGCATTTATTATTTTCATTCCATTCATCTTGCACTTTATAATAACATAAATCTTTAGAATAACTTTCATATAAAGCTTCTTTAATTTCTTCAATTTTCATAAATAACTCCAAATAATTTATCTACGTCAACATAATATCTTTCATTCTCTATTTCAATGCATTTATCATATAACTTAATATTTAACAATAAATCTTCATCCTCATATAATTTCAATTCATAATTAAAAGTCTTATAATCAACTTCACCAAATAATAATATAGAATTAGATAAAATTTGTGTTATATTACCAATTATTTCTTTTTCTTCGATGGTTTTAATTACTTCATTTTTACTCATTAAAACTATTTTATTTGTCTTAGATATTAAATTAATATTTTCTTTACTAATACATTTAATATTTTCACAATTTAAATTAAACATTTCTATAAAATCTAAATAGTTTAAATAATATTTTTTATCATTAAACAATATCACATCACTACCAGGATAAAATTTTAAAGAATCAGACTCATTATTTTTAACAAGTAAAATTTCATAAGCAAAATCTGTTTTATAAACATCATCAATTTCATAAATACTATTAAGTTTATTTAATATCTTTTTAATTTTATCATTATCACTAATAATTTCTAAAGTTTGATAATTTATATCTTTTAAAACAATAGCATCAGCATCAAACATATCTTTTTTGCCACAACTGGTAAGTAAAAAAATAATTATAATAAAAACAAATATTTTATATTTCATTAGTACCTCTCATAAAAATAATACAAAAATAAAAACTTTTAGTTAAATTACTTTTTCTAAATATTCACTACATATTTTGTTCATAACTAAAGGTGTATTAGTAACAAACACATTAATTTGTTCTTCATTAGATTTCAATTTATCTTTACCAGTTTTATCTTCTGGAAAGTCTGATATGCCTTTTATAATAACACATTCTACATTATTTGCTTTACAAACATATGCAACAGCTGCCGCTTCACAATCTGCAATAGTTATATTATTATTTTTAAGTTCTAAATAATCTTTCCACATAACTACAGCTTTGTCAGCTGTACCAATTACACCAGTATTAAATTCAAAATTATATTTAGACAAATCAAAACTAACATTAAATTTTTCTTTAATTAAAGTTTCAATTTCTTTTACTGTACAATCATATTGAACAGCCAAATTAGGAATAAATATATCTAAAGTTTTATATTTATCATCTATACCAGCACAAGTTCCAATTATAATAACTTTATTCAAATTAAAATGATCAATCATATATTGTGTTGCAGATGATGATATAACTTTTCTTGAAGAACATTTATAAAAAATGCATTCTTTTCCATTTAAAACTTTATTAAAGTAAAATCCAAACGGATATTTCTCTATTTTAGATTCATTTATACAATAATATTTTAATATAGCTTTCCATTCAATATCAGCTGCAATACTTATTCCTATCATAAAACAACTACCTTCTTTACATTTTATTATAAACATATTATTTATAATAAATCTATAGAAAATGTTATTTTTTATAACATAATCTTTCTTTTTAAATAATAATTAAATATCAAAAAACATATATTTAGTCTTATTAAACAATAAATCATTTTAAAATTTTATCAAGAAAAAAACTAAGAATTAATCTTAGTTTTATTATTTCATAATGGGGCGAAATAAGGGAATCGAACCCTTGCATAACGGGACCACAATCCGCCGTGTTAACCACTTCACCAATTTCGCCGTATCACAAAATACGTATATAATATTAACATAATTAAAATGAATAGTCAACAATGCAAATTAAAAATGAGTAGTATTTCTACTCATTATATCTTAAATTCTTCAAAGAAATCACTCATAGTTAATTGTTTTTCCTTTTTAGGACTTGTCTTTTTCTCTTTAACCTCTTTAACTTCCTTGACTTCTTTCTTCTCTTTTATAGTTTCTTCTTTCTCTTTTTTAATTTCAGGTTCAGTATTTTCTTCTACTACTTGTTTAACTTCTTCTGTATCTTTTTCTTTCTCACTAACATCCTGATTTGTTATATCGATAAGTTTTGAAACCATAAATACATTATCAACATTCTTTTTAGTAAATATGCTTCCAGTACTACTCTTATCCATAATATTAATATCACTAGATTTTAAGTAACCAATACTTCCATCTAATACACCAAATATAGTTTTACTATTTGTATTAAATGCTTTAATAATATTATATGTTTTAGATTTAGGACTCTTAATAATAGAAGAACCTTTTTTAGCTCTACTAGTTAATGTTATATCTTCTATATGAACTCTTTTAGCTGTATTCTTATCAGTAAATATAGTCACAAATTCTTTATTATCATTTACTACAAATGATCCAACTACATGACTTCCTTCATCTAATTTTATAGATCTAACTCCACTAGTTCTAAGTCCTACTATTGGAATTTCAGAAGTGTTATATTTAAGAGCAATTCCATTATCAGTTATAACAACAGTTTTACTTCCATCATATCTACTAACAGATAATAACTCATCATCATCTTCTTTCATCTTAAACATTAATATAGGTTTAATATATCTACTAACCTCAAAATCTTTAAGAATCATTCTCTTAACCATACCATTCTTAGTGAATGCAGTAATAATTGAATCATCAAATTTATTTACAGCTATTGTCTTAACAATCTTTTCACCATCACTAGTCTTAATAATACTAGAAATATGATTACCAATATCTTTAAATTTACATTCAGCTATTTCTCTAACTGGTAAATATAAATAATTACCTAAATTAGTAAATAACAATATATTATCTAGATTATTAACTTTATAGAAACCTTCTAAATAATCTCCTTCTTTAACAGTTGGATATTCATTTGGATTAGCAGCAAAAGCTTTCAATGATATTTTCTTAACATATCCAGCATTAGATATGCATACTATAAAGTCTTCTTTACTAACCATATCTAATTCATCAATCTTAATTTCACTAATCTCATCTTTAATAACTGTTTTTCTAGGAACAGCATATTCTTTTCTTACAACTCTTAATTCTTGTTTCATAACAGATTTAAGTTCTTCTTCACTGCCAAGAATCTTATTGCATTCATCTATCATAGCTTGTAATTCTTTAGCTCTTTCTTGTAATTCAACAATATCAGTATTTGTAAGTCTATATAATTGTAATGTAACAATTGCTTCTGCTTGTTCAACAGTAAAATCAAATTCTTTAACTAAATTAACTTTAGCATCACTCTTATTTTTACTAGCACGAATAACTCTAATAACATCATCTAATATTGATATAGCTTTTATAAGTCCAGAAACAATATTAAATTCTTTTTGATAAGTAGCTAAATTAAATTTAGTTCTTCTTTCAATTACTTCTCTATAATGTTCGATATAAGCATCTATTATTTCAATTATTCCTAAACATTTAGGAGTTCTATTAACAATAGCTACCATATTATAGTTATATGATACTTGTAAATCAGTATTTTTATATAAATAATTTAATATTAAATCTTTATTAGCTCCAGGTTTTAAATCAATAACTACTCTTAAACCTTCTCTATCAGTTTCATCTCTAACTTCAGCAATACCATCTATTTTTTTATCTATTCTAATAGCATCTATTTTTTGAGTCATTAAAGCTTTATTAACTTCAAAAGGTATTTCAGTAATAATAATTTGTTCTTTACCTTTTTCTTTATTAAATTCAACTTTACTTCTTACGATTACTTTACCACGTCCATTAGTAAAAGCATCTATAATTCCTTGTTTACCTTCAACTATTCCACCAGTTGGAAAATCTGGACCTTTAACTATATCTAAAATAGTATCTAATCTACAATTTGGACTATCTATTCTTTTAATAGTTGCATCTATTATTTCTCCTAAGTTATGTGGAGGAATATTTGTGGCATAACCAGCACTAATACCATTTGTTCCATTAACAAGTAAATTTGGAAATTTTGCAGGCAATACAGTTGGTTCTAAAAATCTATCATCAAAGTTAGGAGCCCATTCAACAGTATCCTTATCTAATTCACCTAACAATTCTTTACTAATTTTAGCAAGTCTTGCCTCAGTATAACGATAAGCAGCAGCAGGATCTCCATCAATAGAACCATTATTACCATGAATATCTACTAAAATATTATTTTGTTTCCACCATTGACTCATTCTAACCATTGCCTCATAAACAGAAGAGTCACCATGTGGATGGAATTTGCCAAGAACATCCCCTACTGTAGCTGCACACTTGATATATCCTTTATCCCAAGTATTATTAGCTTTATACATTGCATATAGAATTCTTCTTTGAACAGGTTTAAGTCCATCTCTTACATCAGGAATAGCTCTATCTAAAATTATCTCTTTAGCATATTTACCAAATCTATCCCCCATAATTTCTTCTAATGCATAATCTTGAATTCTTCTTATAATTTCATTACTACTTTTTTCCATACACGTCACCTAAGCCCTATAACTATCTTCCATAGTAAATTCAACATTTTCATTTATCCATTCTTTTCTAGGTTCAACTTTGTCACCCATAAGAACACTTACTCTCTTTTCTGCTAAAGCAGCATCTGTTATATTTACTCTTATCAAACTTCTTGTATCTGGATTCATAGTAGTATCCCATAATTGTTCTGGATTCATTTCTCCAAGTCCTTTATATCTTTGAATAGAACACTTACCATTATTTTCTTCTTTTATTTGATTTAATTCTTCATCTGTATAAGCATAATACTTTTTCTTACCATAATCTAATTTATAAAGAGGTGGCATAGCTATATATAATTTACCTGCTTCAATTAAACCTCTCATATATCTATAGAAGAAAGTTAGAAGTAATATTTGAATATGAGCACCATCTACATCAGCATCTGACATAATAATTACTTTATCATAATTAGATTCTTTTTCATCAAAATCTTGTCCTACTCCAGCACCAATAGTATGAATTATTGTATTTATTTCTTCATTAGCAAGTAAATCACTCATAGAAGCTTTATCAGCATTAATAACTTTTCCTCTAAGTGGTAATATTGCTTGAAATTTTCTATCTCTTCCACCTTTAGCAGAACCACCAGCTGAATTTCCTTCGACTAAGAATAATTCATTTATTTTAGGATTTCTACTATGAGCAGGAGCAAACTTTCCAGATAAATTCTTTTCTATTTTAGTTTTATTTTTTCCATTTCTTGATTCTTCACGAGCTTTTCTAGCAGCTTCACGAGCAAGTTTACTCTTTAATGCTTTATCCATTATTGTATTAGCTGCTTCTTTATTCTCTTTTAAGAAATATGATAGTTTTTCATATACAATACTTTCTACAACTGTTCTTGCTTGTGGAGTACCAAGTTTACCTTTAGTTTGACCTTCAAATTGTAATAAATTTTCAGGTATTTTTAAACTTATAATAGCAGTTAACCCCTCACGAGCATCACTACCATCTAAACTATCTTTTCCTTTAAGTAAATTATTATCTTTTATATAATCATTAAAAACTTTAGTAATAGCTGTTTTAAATCCTACTTCATGAGTACCACCATCAATAGTTTTAACATTATTAACAAAAGACATAATACTTTCATTATATGTATCTGTATATTGCATTGCAATATCTACTTCAATACCATTTTTACTATTTGAAAAACTAATTACTTTATGAAGAGTTGATTTTCCATCATTCATATATTCTACAAAAGAAACAAGTCCATTTTCATAACAATATACATTATGTTTATCATCTTCTTCGTCTATAACTTCCATAGTTAAACCATTTATTAAAAATGCACTTTCTTGCATTCTTTCACAAATAGTTGTATAGCTAAATCTAGCATTACCAAATATTTCTTCATCAGGATAAAATTCTACTGTAGTTCCTGTTTCACGAGTAGTACCAATTTGTTTTAATGGTTTATCTACTTTTCCACCATCTTTAAATGATATTTCTTGAATCTTACCATCTCTACAAATAGTAACTTTCATCCATTTAGATAATGCATTAACTACAGATGAACCAACTCCATGAAGTCCACCAGATACTTTATACCCATCTGTTTCAAATTTTCCACCAGCATGAAGTACTGTATATATTACCTCAGGTGTAGACTTTCCAGAAGCATGCATTCCAGTTGGAACACCACGTCCTTCATCTTTAACAATTACACTACCTTTTTTAGTTAAAGTAACAGTAATCTTTTTTCCATAACCATTTATTGCTTCATCAATTGCATTATCTACAATTTCCCACACTAAATGATGAAGACCTCTCTTATCAGTTGAACCAATATACATACCTGGTCTTTTTCTTACTGCTTCTAAACCTTCTAATATTTTTATTGATTTTTCATTATAATCTGCCATAAATTCTAATCTCCATAAATAATTATACATTAAGTTACACTCTATGTAAACACACACTTTACACTTAAAAGTGTTAAATAAATGCATTCTTAACTAAAAAATAAATTAGATAACTCTAACTTATTTTTATAAATCTATATATTCAATATCATCTTTATCTGTATCTTCTGGTATAAATTTATTAGTCTTTTTTTCTTCAGTTTGATTAATACTTGGATCATTTGCTCCTCTATATTCTTCTTCACTGATTCTATTAATTGGTGTATATGGATTTTCTTCCACTTCATTTTCTACTTCTTGATTATCTCTTTTTAGTTTATTCATATCTAAAATATCTACTTTTGTTGCTTTATATGGTTCAACTTTATCCATAGTTTGTATTCTTCCTTTAAATATTGAATCAACTGGAGACAACTCCTCTTCAGGTTCTTTATTTAAAGCATCAATTTCAGCTTGTGTCATTAAATTAACACTTTCCATTCTGGCACTATCTAAAGCTTTAAAAGTTTCTTCATCTATTGCCTTATATTTTTTATCACTATTCGCAAGTAATGGATAAAATACTATTGGTAATAATACTAAACCAATTTTATAACCAACACTTGTATTAAATATTGTACCCAATTTCCAAAAAGCTATCGCAAGTATAATTAAATTAGTAAAAGGCATAAAAAATAATATACCAAGAAAACTAGATAATTCATCTATTTCTAATAAAGTAAATAAATTTAATATTGGATAAAAACATGTTTTTGGAGTCTTTTTAGCCTTAGTAAAAAGTTTCTTACCATTTATCATAAGAATCAAACTGCAAAAAACAGTATATAACCACACAACTAATATAATATAAACAATATATTTTGATGTTGTAATACTCATAAATTCCCTCCAATATCATAATAATGATACTATAAATATAAGTTTTTTTCAATTATTTATACAAAATTTATTTTTTTTACAAAAAAGTGTTGCAAATTATAAAAAAATATTATAAAATGATGAAGACAACCGCAAAAGAAGAGTTGTTATGGGCTTGTAGCTCAGTTGGTTAGAGCGTTCGTCTGATAAGCGAAAGGTCGATGGTTCAAGTCCATTCAGGC
>USNG01000006.1 GCA_900556025.1 uncultured Mycoplasmatota bacterium | reverse complement strand
CATGAATTCCAGGAGCAGTAGGTTTCTTTCTTAATTCTTTACCAGTTTCAAGTGTAGAAAAACCATATCTTCTTGATTTCTTGAATACAGGACCTGTATATCTTGACATAGTATTTGTTCCTCCTTTACAAAATATTTTTGTATTAAAAGGCCACTATTTTCATTATAGGGAGTTTCTATTATTATTTTCGCCTTGGCAGAGGTTACTAGTAAATTTCAAGAAACACGTTATAACTCCTTATAGCACTGCCACTTAAATACGTAAATAAATTATATACTAAAAAATAGTAAAAATCAACAAATAAATGGTACATTTCCCTAAAATATGCTATAATTTGAGTACGGAGATGATAAAAATGGCAAAAAATAAGATGCAAGTTAAGTACAAACAACCAAAAAGAGTAAGAAATCAGTCTAAAGAAATTGAAACTGATAATAAATTAATGAGTGCAGTTAAAACAGTTTTAGGTGTATTAATTGCAATGGTTTTAATGTATTTGATGATGTTTGGTATGGAAAAGTTAGGTGTATTTGAAGCTGGATATACTAAACCAGAAACAGGAGAAACTATTATTAGTAATGAGTATATTATGGTAGGTGAAATATTAAATAGAAGTGAAGATAACTATTATGTTTTATTTGATAATTATAGTAGTAATTTTACTAGTGATATTTATATAAATAATTTACTTGCTAGTAGTGAAACAAGAACATATAAAGTTGATATGAGTAAAGATGGTAACTCTAAATATATGAGTGAAGATGAAAATAGAGATGCATCATCTATTAATGATTTAAAAATTAATGGTTTAACTTTAATTAGAGTAAATAATGGTAGAATTGTTGAATATAAATCTGGTAGTGATGAGATAGAAGAGTACTTGAAATAATGATAGAAGAACTAAATAAAATATTAGATGTAAAATTAGATTTTGATTTATCTAATTATAATACTTATAAATTAGAAAGTACTGCTAAAGTATTTTTATCTATTAAAAATACTGAAGAATTAAAAAAAGTAATTGATGTGTTAGATAAATATAAATTTAAGTGGTTTGTTATAGGTAATGGTTCTAATATAATTTTACCTTCTTATTATGATGGAGTTGTAATTAAATTAGAAGGCTTTGATAATTATGAAATTAAAGATGATAAAGTTATTGCTGAATCATGCTGTATGATTAATAAACTTGCTAATAATATATCTAATCTTGGATATAAAGGATTAGAGTGGGCATGTGGTGTTCCTGGAACTATTGGTGGTAGTGTGTGCGGTAATGCTGGATGTTATGGAAGTTCTATATCTAATGTATTAGAATCTTGTACTGTTTTAGAAAATGGAAAAATTAAAGAATTAAAAAATAGTGATTTGATGTTTGATTATAGAACATCTATGTTAAAAGAAAATAAAAATATTATAGTTTTAGATGCAACATTTAAAATAGAAGAGGGTGACAAAGAAATACTTAAATCTTTTATTATTGAAAAGATGGAAGCTAGACGTAAGTCACAAGATTTAACTCATCCTTCTAATGGTAGTGTTTTTAGAAATCCTGAAGGATTTAGTGCAGGAAAGTTAATAGATGATTTAGGGCTAAAAGGTTATTCTATTGGAGGAGCTAGTATTAGTACGATACATGCTAACTTTATAATAAATAATGGAAAAGCTAAGTCTGAAGATGTTATTAACCTAATAGACTATATAAAACAAGAAGTAAAAAAACATTATGATATTGATTTAGTTTTAGAACAAGAAATAATAAAATGACACTTCAAATGAAGTGCCATTTTTAATGCAATAAAAAATCAAGTTTTTACACTCAATTAATTATTCTTTTTGTTAGTTCTGATTTCTTTTGCTGAAAGTCTAGCTTTCTTTCCATCAACAACTACAGTTTGTAGATTAACTTTTTGAGTTTTTTTAGTTGCCTTTTCTGAGAATGGTCTATTTTGTGAACTCATATTTTTTCTATTTGATATATTTTTTGCCATTTTTAAACTTGCCTCCTCTTTTTAAGCCACATATAATTTAACATAAAAATTCATTTAAGTAAAGTAAAAATTGACTTTTAATGCATTTTTTGGTATAATATAGCCAGTTTTATAGGGGGAATATATGAATATTGGTAATTTAAAATTTCAACCTGAAGATAATAGATATATGATTGTAGAATATTTAGATTCTATGGAAGTTATTATGGATAAAGATGATTATAATGACTTTTTGGATGATTTAAGAAAATCTAATAAATCAAAGAAGAGTACTATTATTAGTGGAAATGTTAGTGTTGTACATATTGATAAGCGTTCAATTAAAGCTAAATATCATAGATACCATATGTTAACTCCTAAAACAACTATTAGTTCACTTGATGATTTTACTGTTCAATTTGATGAAGAAGAATTAGAAAGAGTTCTTAAAGATAGAATTATAACTAGTAATGACTTTTATCCTGATATTAATATTGCTTATTTTACTCGTAGTGATGAAGTTGATTTACCAATTAGATATTTACCTATATTATATAGATATAATGATATATTCTTACAACCTTCTACAATTAAAAGTTTGCTTTTTAAATATGCTGAAGAAGAAAATTATAGTTTTTTTAGAGATTTAGCAACTAGATTTGAAAGTCATAAAGATGTAACTGATTATGTTTCTTATTTAAGAACTACAATTGATAATTGTGAAAATTATGATTTTGATAAAATGGATTTATATAAATCTTCTGTTTCATTATTTTATCATTTGATTCGTGCTTCTCAAAATAGTTCTTATACAAGTATGAGAAGACTTAGAGATTTTGGACTTTTTATTAGAGATTATGGTATTCCTAAAAGAAATAGTCCATTTGCATATAATATGTATGAGAAAAAATATTTAAGAAGAAATGATGATAATGAATATTCATTAAAAGTGTTAAGAGAAGAAAGAAAATATTGGGAATTCTATAATAGATTAGAAAGTGAAAATGATAGAATGCTTGAAGACAGAGAACTTGATAGATGGGATCAAGAACGTGAAGGATTTAGTCTTGAATTAAAAATGTAATTATTTAAATAAAGTATGTATTTCGACAAAAAATGCATACTTTTTTATTTATAATTTTAATGGTGATTAAATGATATATATAGATGAGTTAATATTTTTGAATTTTGTTATTGATTATATTTTATTGTCTATTCTTAAAAGTATAATGAAACTAAATACTAAAAGAATAAGAATTATATTTTCTTGTTTGATAGGTGAAGCTTCTATAATATATTTATTTGTTAATATGAATAATTTTACTCTTAGTATGTTTAAAATTATATTGTGTTCTATTATGATATTTGTGGCCTATGGGTATATTAATTTTAAAGAATATATTAAGAATATTATTTATTTTTATATTTTATCTTTCTTTTTAGGAGGATGTTTATTGTATTTTAAATCATTAAATTTAATAAAATATAACTATTGTATATTATTAATACCAGTTATTATGAAAGTTTATAAGTTTTTTACATATAATTTAAAGAATATTATTAATTATAGATATAGAGTAAATATATATTTGAATAATGGTAAAATTATATATTTAAATGGTTTTATGGATAGTGGTAATTCTTTAATTGATCCGTTTAGTAATAAGAAAGTTATAATCATTAATAAAGATGTTGATGAAGATTTTTATTTAGTTCCTTATAAGACTATTGATAGTGAATCTTTGATTAAGTGTTTTAAACCTAGAAAGGTTTATATTGATGGGATTGGAGAACGTAATGATGTGGTTGTTGGTGTTATAAATAAAAAGTTTAATGGTTTTAATTGTTTATTAAATTATAAATTAATGGAGGGAATATGATAGAAAAAATACTTGATAAGTTTTTTAGAAGTGATGATGTGTTCTTTATTGGAAGTACTGATATTTTGCCACCACCTTTACCTAAAAGGGTAGAAGAAGATTTAGTTAGAAAAAGTAATATGGGGGACTTAGATGCTAGAAATAAGCTTATTGAACATAATTTAAGATTAGTTGTTTTTCTTTCTAAAAAATATACTAATTCTATGTATGATTTAGAAGATTTAGTTAGTATTGGAACTATAGGATTAATTAAAGGGATTAAGACATACAAATTAGATAAAAATATTAAGTTAGCTACTTATGCTTCTAGATGTATTGATAATGAAATTCTTATGTTTTTAAGAAAAAATAAAAAGAGAAATAATGAAGTTAGTTTTGAAGACTCAGTTAATTTTGATAATGAAGGTAATGAGTTACATATTGAAGATATTTATGGAACAGATGAAGATATTATACAGAAGGCTATTGAGGATAAAGATAATAAATTATTATTAGAACGTGAGGTTAAGAATTTAAGTGGAAGGGATAAAGAGATAATTGAATTTAGATATGGATTGTTTGGAAAAAAGGAGTTGACACAAAAAGATTTAGCTGATAAATTAGCCATTTCTCAGTCATATATTTCTAGAATAGAGAAGAAAGTAATTAAACGTTTGAAATTGATTATGAAAATATGATTTTAGTTGTCATATTTTTTTAATTTATATCTTGTTTTTATACTATGAATTGTGCTAAAATACTATGTAGAATATGACAAAAGTCAGATGGAGGAAAGAAAATGGCAAATAATTATGATGACTATGGCTATGAAAACGGTGAAAATGGCTCTGGTTTATCAAAAAAATTATTAATTATTGTACTTATCCTTATTGCTATCGTTATAGTATTTTTCTTGATTAAGAGTTGCAATAAAGGAAATAATGGTGGAGGAACAGTAGACAAACCGAAGGTATTTGATTATGAGAAGACATTATTAGATGCTGGTAAATTGTATTATGATAATAATAATGATGAAATACCTAATTCTAATGGAAAATGTAATCAAGTTAATTTACAAATTTTAATTGATAAAGGTTTAGTTAATCCTACTAACTTTAGTAGTTGTAGTGTTGAAAATACTTATATTAGAGTTTGTAGATTAGAAAATGGAACATTACATTATACACCTTGGTTATCTTGTAGTGATAAGAATTCTGATAAAGAATATGGTGATTTAGCTGAAGGTAATTTGAATGATGTTGTGGCTGATTCAAGTTATATTGATTTCAAATATATGCCTCAAGCATTAAAATCAACATCAAATTCTCAACTTGGTAGTGTTGAAGAATTATGGAAAAATGATATTAAATATAAATCTTATAAAACATTAGCTACTACAAATTATTACAGATATAGAGATAAATTATATACTTGGGATGTTGTTAAAAATACATATTATGCAACTACTGGTACTAGTACTAATGCTTCTGATATTAAAGAGTATTATGCTGCTGCACCAAATGATGAATATAAATTAAATGATGAAAAAACTAAAACAACTGAAGCTTATAAATGGTATACTTCTAGTAGTAAAAAAGTATATGCATTAGGAACTAATGGAGAAAAGGCATTCAGTGCTACTGAAATTGCTGGATATCCAAATTATGATGGTGGAGTTGTTAAAACATTCTATAGATATAGAACTGCAGTTGATACATTTGAACCAACATTATATTATGCTTGTAAAACAGATGTTAATAGTGATTTAGTTGTTTATCAACCAAATAAAGAATGTGGTAAAGGAAATAATACTGCTTATGATAAACAAGTTGATAAATTCTATAGTTGTGTTAAACAAGGTGATTCAACTTCAAGTGTTATAGCAAATAAAGTTGCTTCTGCTAGTGTTAAATGTAATACTTATGGTAAATGGAGTACTGCTAGTGAAGTAGCATGTAAGACAACTGATACAGTTCAATGTCAAACAGCAACAAGAAAATATTATAATTGGTATAAAATTGAAGAAGAGGGTGGAAGAAAATATTATCCATCTGGTGCTAGTGAAGCTAAAGGTGAAAAAGTTTATTATACTGAAGCTCCTGTAGCTGGAGCTGTTAAAGATACTGCTACTAAGTCAACTGCTTATAAGTGGTATAAATCAACTAAGAGTACTACTAGTGAATATACAGCTGTAGCTCCAAAAGGTTATGCAAGTGCTACAAAAACAAATGCATCTAAATGGAGTCAATGGACTGATTGGTCTACTAAAAATCCTAAAATAAATGATGGTAGAACAAGAAATATTGAAACTAAAACTAAAATTAAACTTCAACAAATACTTGGAACAAGTAGTTCTTCAGATTATGAAGATTTAAGTACTGAATATGTAACTGAAGAAGAAATGATTAAAATATTTAATGATAAAGGATATAAAGTTACATCTTTATCTGACATTAATAATAATGGTGAAATAAGATATCAAATTAAAATGTTATTAAGAAATAAAAAGGAGGCTAAATAATGAAAGAAAAGTTAGCAAATATTGAAGAAAGATATAATGAAATAATTAGCAAGTATTCTGATTTAGATGAGATTGGCTTTGATGAATTAAGTAGTACTTGGAAAGAAATTGATGAATTAAAAAATGAAGCTAATGCTATTGGAACTGATATGTTAGTTGGCATTACTCGTGATGGTGGTAAATTTAAAAGTAAAGATGAAATTGAATTTAGTTTTGCAGATATTGCTGAAGTAACTAGTACAATTGATAAATTTACTGATAGAGTATATGAAGATATTAAGAGAATTAATATTGAAGAAAGAGCTAAAAAAGATCAATTCTCTGCTGATTTTAGAGAAAGAAATAGAGTAAGATTTGATATTAGAAATACGAATAATATGATTGCTAGCTTAGAAGCTGAAAACAAAGCTATTAATATTGAGCTTGGAAATCCAACTCAAGAATTATTAGATGAACTTGCTAAAGCTGGAATTCCTTATACTCCTCGTACAGTTGATATTGCACCTGAAAGAAAATTCTTCTTAGAACAAAGATTAGCTGCTAATGAAGCTAGTCTAAAGAATTATAAAGATGCTTTAGATACTTATGCTGTTGATGAACAAAGATTAACAGAAGAAATGGAAATTTTAAAACATGGTGGTAAATTACCAAATACAGAAGATTTAGATAAAACTGAAGAAATGGATAAACCTCTAGAGGAAACTCCAGAAGAGAATTTAACCAATACTATTGTTACTCCTGTTCCAGCTGAACCTGAATTGGATGAAGAAGATTTAATTGATATTGGTGCTCCAATTGCTCCTACAGATGATGAAACATTAACTAATGTAGAACCATCTGAAGAAAATAAAGATGATTTAGGTGCTGCATTTATTCCTGTAGGTGTTCCAACTGAAGGAGAAGAAAAATTAACTGATATAGGTGAACCACTTAATAATCCAGAAGAAAATAAAGACAATACTGATGCTTTAGATGCTCCTGTTACTGGAGATGAATTAACTGACTTAGGAGAAAAACCTGAAGCTCCTGAAACAGAAACTGAAAATGAACGTGAAAAAGTTGAAGAAGTAGACGATGCTAAACCTGCATTATTATCTAAGTGGGATAAAGTAGTATTTGCTGCTATTGGATTCTTAAATGCTGTTGGTGTTACTGGTGTTGCTTATCATTTAGCAACATTACATGATAAATTAAAAATAACTAATATTACTCAAAATATTACAGTTTCTCAAGATACTGAAAAGGATCAAGATCAAGATAAGGACCAAGATCAAGACAAGGATAAAGAAGAGGATAATACAATTGATGATAATAAACCTAATCCTACACCAAATCCAAATCCAAACCCAAATCCTGATCCAACACCTACACCAGATCCAACTCCAGCTCCAGATCCTACACCAACACCGGATCCAACTCCTACACCAGATCCTACACCAACTCCCAGTAATGACACTGGCATTAGATTAGGAGAAGGCGAATCAGCTTATAATGAATCTACAGGAGTAGAAGTTACAAGTTCTGGAGATGCTTATTTACATGATGATGGTAAAGTTAGCGAACAAGATCATAGAGATTTAGAAAAAGATGAAAATGGATTATCTAAAGTTACTGAAGATGATTTAAAACAAGATGCTACATTACCACAAACTGGTGAAGAACAATCTTATACTGATGCAGTAGGAGATTTAAATGCTGGTGAATTAGATAATTTAAATAATACAATTATTAATGATAATCAAGATGATTTTACTTGGTATTTTGATGAAGCTAATGATTTAGGAAATTCATTAGGTAAATAAGGAGGAAAAAGGGTATGGAAAATTTAACTAATAAAGTTTTTAAGTTAGAGAATGGAGCTTCATTCTTGATTGTTAGACAAGCTTCATATAAGGGTGATACTTATTATTTTGCATCTGAATTAACTGATGATGGAGAAGATTTTACTGGAAGATTTGCATTTGTAAAAGATGAAACTGATGAAAATGGAAATCATTATATTAAACAAGTTAAGGATGCAGATATATTAAAAGTTTTAGCTAATAATATTAAATTAGATTAGTGAATAAAAAATGTTAATTCCTTTCAATATAAATTGAAAGGAATTTTTTATGGCTAAAAATAAAGTTGAGATTAATGGTATTAATACTAGTAATTTAGTTGTGTTAAAGCATGAAGAAATGATTGAATTGTTTAAAAAATATAAGAATGGTGAAAAGGATGTTAAGAATACTCTTGTAGAAGGTAATTTAAGACTAGTTTTAAGCATTTTGAGAAAGTATCATAATAAGTGTGATAATTTAGATGATTTGTTTCAAATAGGTGTTATAGGGCTTATAAAAGCTATTAATAACTTTGATTTAAATTATGATGTTAGGTTTAGTACTTATGCTGTATTTATGATTGAAGGAGAAATTAAGAGATATATACGTGATAATAGTCAAATTAGAATATCTAGAAGTGTTAAAGAATTATCTTATATGATTATTAATTATAAAGAGGAATATTTAAGAGAGAACTTAAGATATCCTTCTAATGAAGAAATATGTACTAAGTTTAATATAAGTGAATATGAGTTATATAATATATTAAATTCTTTATGTGATCCAGTAAGTATATTTGAACCAATTTATAATGATGGAGGAGATACTATATATTTATTAGATCAACTTGAAGACAGTAAGAATGTTAATGTAAATGATTTAATTCTTCTAAAAGATTCATTAAATAGACTTAAAGATAGAGAAAGAACTATTATAGTTAAAAGGTATGTTGATGGTATGAGTCAAGCTGAATTAGCGAGTGAACTTAATATTAGTCAAGCACAAGTATCTAGAATAGAAAGTAGTGCATTAAATAGTGTTAAAAAATTAATTTTATAATATAATTTAGTATGAAATTATCAGAGTTACAAAAAAAAGATATTATTAATATTAGAGATGGAAAACGAGTAGGTAAAATTATTGATGTAGAATTTGACAGTAATGGATATATGGTACATTTTGTTATTGAAAAATGTAATTTTATGAGAAGTTTATTCTCTAATACTAATGAATTAAATATTAAATTTTCACAAATTAAAAAAATGGGAGAAGATGTTATTCTGATAGATATATCGTAAAAAATTTGATATAATATTCTAATGAAGAAAAAAATATATTTAATTATTTTTGTAGTGTTTTTATTAGTTGGTTTTGATCAATTAATAAAATATTTAGTTATCGATAATATTGGTGTTAATAATAGTAAAGTTATTATTGATAATTTTTTAAGTCTTACTTGTATTAAGAATATTGGGGCTGCTTTTGGAATAATGAGTGGTAATATGATAATTCTTATATTAATAACTATATTTTTGATTTATTATATTATTCGTGAGATAAAAAAGAATTATGATAATAATATTACATTGTTATCACTTACTTTAATATTGGGTGGTGCTTTAGGAAATTTAATTGATAGAATATTTAGAGGATATGTGGTTGATTTTTTATCTTTTAAAATATTTGGTTATGAAGCTGCAATATTTAATGTTGCTGATATATTTATAACTATTGGAGTATTTTTAATGATAATTATATTATTTAAGGATGGAGAAGTATGAAAGAATTAATAGTTGGAGAAGAAAATAGTTTAAAGAGATTAGATATATATTTAACTGAAGTTTTAGGTGAGAGTAGAAATTTTATTTTAAAGAATATTAAAAGTGGTAAAATTTTAGTTAATGGAAGTATCGTTAAAGGTGGATATGCTTTAAAAGAAGGAGATAAAATTACTATTAATGATTTAAGTGTTGATACTGATGTTAAGGCTGAGAATATACCTCTTGATATTTTATATGAAGATGATGATATAATTGTTGTTAATAAGAAAAGTGGTATGGTTGTTCATCCTGGTAGTGGAAACTATTCTGGTACACTTGTTAATGCTTTAATGGCTCATACTGAAGATTTAAGTGATGAAGAAGGCACTGAAAGATGTGGTATAGTTCATAGAATCGATAAAGATACTTCTGGTATATTATTGATTGCTAAAACTAATGAAGCTCATAGAATTTTATCTCTTGGTTTTAAAAATAAAACTATTAAAAGAAAATATATTGCATTAGTTCACGGTGTGATTGAGAATAATAAAGGTAAAATAAATGCCCCTATAGCAAGGAGCAAAACTGATAGAAAGAAAATGTGTGTTAGTGATGTTAATGCTAAAAATGCAGTTACTAATTTCACAGTACTTGAAAGATATAAAAAAGCTACATTAATTGAGTTAATACTTGAAACTGGAAGAACTCATCAAATTAGAGTTCATATGGAATATATAGGTTATCCAATTGTTAATGATCCTGTATATGGAAGAAGAAAAATAATTAATGATTATGGTCAAATGTTACATGCTGAATATTTAGGTTTTAATCATCCAAGAACAGGAGAATGGATGGAATTTCAAGTTAAACCTGAAAAAGAATTTTATGAGATTTTAGATATGTTTAAAAATTCATAAAATATGTAGTACTCATTAGGATGAAAGCATAAATACTATAAACTATATATGGTATAAGATAGTATGAAGCTTTTTTAGATATTTTCTTGGTTTCGATAAATAAAAATATAGTAGATAATAAAATAACTGTAGTGATAGCGAAACCTAAAAATGGACTTTTTAAGTAGAAAAAGAAATACATAAATAATTGATTTGCTATGTAATTAGTAACTAATATATAAGCATAATCATTATTTTTAAAGATATTTACTTTTTTAGATATTTTAATAATACTTAAAGTAATTAAGATATAAATTATAAACCATAAAATACTTATTACTTTACCTGAAAGAGTAAATGATGGAAGATTAAGTAAACTATAATAACTATTATCTACTTTAAAAATAAGTCCACTAAGTAACCAAAACAGAAGAATAATTAAGAATAATAATATGTTTTTTATATGTTTTTTAATATTTTTCACCTCTTTACTAATAATATGATTAATAGTAAAATAATATTAATGAAAGGAAGTTATAATGAATATAAAAATTAATAAAAAAGATGATATAATACTTAAAATATTACATTATTTTATAACTGAAGAAGATTATAAACCTGTTATTATAAATGGCCTTGAAAATGAAATTTGGCTTGAAAATATGGAAAGTGATTTAAAATTAATTAGAATAAATGTTAATTATATACATAATGAAGAACAATTAAAAACTGATACTTATAAAGCACAAAGTATTATGAAAAGTATTAAAAAAAGTACTCTTTCATTTAATATGAATATGTTAAATTTACTTTTAGATACTGGAGAGAGTGTTAAAGTATTTGATACTAAAAATATTGAGACTATTAAAGTTGATGAAATAAATGACTTTAAATCTAATAAATTTGTTGGTGAATTCTTTCCTAAAGTTAAAGATGCTGATTTAAGTGATCAAGTTGATCCAGTGGAGTTCTTTAAATTAACTGAGGATATGAATCAAAAAACAATAAAGAACGAGAAAAAGTTAGCTAAGATATTTAGTCCTAAAAAACCTGTTGTTACTTATGCATTAATTGTACTTAATATTATGGTATATTTATATATGCTTTTATATGATGGAGATGGAAGTTTATCTTATAATTTAGCTAATAATTATATGAGTCTTAGAAGTGGAAAATATTATACTTTAATAACTTCTATGTTCTTACATGCTGATATCATTCATATAGCATTTAATATGTATGCTTTATATATTTTAGGTCCTCAAGTAGAAAAGTATTATGGTAAATGTAAATTTTTACTTATATATTTCTTAAGTGGTATTCTTGGCAATATATTCTCATGTGTATTTATGGACAGTAATGTGTTTAGTATAGGTGCTAGTGGGGCGATATTTGGATTACTTGGTAGCATAGCATATTTTACATATTATTATAGAGCTACATTACAAGGACTTTTAAGAAGTCAAGTTGTACCTGTTATTTTATTAAACTTAGTTATTGGATTAGTAATACCTGGTATTGATGTTTCTGCTCATTTGGGTGGACTTATTGGTGGTGTATTAATATCTATGGCTATTGGAATAGGCGATAAGGGTAGACGTAGTGATCAAATAAATGGAATTATTGTATATGTATTAATGATGGCATTTATGATTTATATGATTTTTACTAAATAAAAAAAAGTTGCTTTAGTTAGCAACTTTTATTTTGTTATATTTTTCTATATAATCCAATAGCTTTTCCTAGAATTTTAACATTTGGTAATATAATGGGGTCTAAGAAATCATTTTCTGGTTGAAGTCTAATATGATCTTTTTCTTTATAAAATCTTTTTAATGTTACTTCGTTTTCATCAGTTAATGCTACTACTATTTCACCATTATTAGCTACATTTTGTTTTTTAACTATAACAATATCTCCATCAAATATTCCAACATTTATCATTGATTCACCATTTACTTCAAGAGTGAATACTTCATTATTTTGAGGTATTAATTCTTTTGGTAAAGAGAAATAATTATCAGGATTTTCTATTGCCTCAATTGGATTACCAGCAGCTACTTTTCCTAGTAATGGAACTTCTACAACTGAATCATTATTTTTACTATACTCATTTGGTACATTTAATTCAATTGTTCTAAATTTATTTTCTGTTTGTTTAATATATCCTTTATTAGTTAAATTTTTTAAGTGAACAAACATTGTTGCTGTACTACTAAGACCACATAAATTACATAATTCTCTTATAGTAGGAGCATATCCATTTTCTGCAATAAATTTTTTAATAACAGTTAATATTTTTTCTTGTTTATCTGTTAATTGTTCCATTATTCCCACCTCATTTATATAATAACATACAAACAAATGATTGTAAACTTTTTTATAAATTGCTTTTTACTAAAATATTGATTTTCTTGTTTTTGTTATGCTATAATTAAGATAATAAAGGATGTGAATAAAAAATGAGTGCATATACTATTAATAGCGAAGAAGAATTTGAAAATTTTAAAATGAAAGTAGTTTCTAATGAAATGCAAGGTTTTCCTAGTTCAGTTATAAGAGATTTTTTAGATAAGATTAATTTAGGAGGAAAAAGTTTTCCTTGCTATATTAACAGCGAAATTGATAGAGCTGGAAATCCTGCGTTTACTTTTAGTGAAACGTATAGATATGATAGTGAATTACATTTTGAAAATGAATGTAGAATTACTTTTAATAAAGGAGAAAATAAATATACTTTTAGTAAAACATCTTTATGCAAAAAGGGATATGACGTTCAATCTAAGGAAGTTTCTTCTACTAGTTTATCATTAGATAGAGAACATACAAATTATAATTTATCACAAAATAGTAAATTTTGTAAAAAAGAAATGAAAGACGATGGTTCTAGTATTATTAAATCAGACAGTACTTCTTATGAACATATATATAATGCTGCTGGTGTAGAAATGTTTTCAACTTCAGTCCATAAAGAATATCCAGATAGAAAAGGTACTGATTTGTATCCAGGTTCTGATAATTTTATTGATAAAAAAACAGCTACTACTTCGAGAAGAGCAAGCTTATTAACATTTGAAAATTGTGTTGAAATTTATGATGGTAGGACTCTTACTAGCAGGGGAATTTCAGGTTATAGATTAAAAGATCCACAATGTGGAATAGAAAGTTTAAAACGTTATTATCTTTTAGATAATCAAAATGAACTTTCTCAAAGTATTGCAGACGATAATTGTATGTCTGAAAATGATGTAAGAGATTGTTTGGCTGGTACAAGTCCTGAAGCAAGTGAATTTTTGTTAAATACATATTATCCATATATGACAAGTTCTATGTCACGTTAATTTTTAATAATATTAATAAGGTTTTTCCTTATTTTTGTTTTATTAAATTTTATTAAAAATAATGAAAAATCTATTTATTTGATGTATAATTATTTTTATGGGAGTGATAATATGAAAAAAATGTTAACAGGTCTTCAACCAACAGGTGCTATTACATTAGGTAATTACGTTGGAGCAATAAAGCAAATGGTTGAAAATCAAAATAAATATGATTCATATTTATTTGTTGCTGATATGCATGCTATAACTGTTCCTCAAGATAGAGAAGAACTACATAAAAATATCAAAAGTTTAATAGCAATTTATTTAGCATGTGGAATTGATCCAAAAAAGAATAAGATTTATATTCAATCTGAAAATGAATATCATGCTAATGTTTCTTGGCTCCTAGAGTGTAATACATATTATGGTGAGTTATCTCGTATGACTCAATTCAAGGATAAAAGTCGTAAGAATGCTAATTTTTCTGCTGGATTATTAACTTATCCTGTATTAATGGCAGCTGATATTCTTATTTATGATGCTGATTATGTTCCAGTAGGTGTTGATCAAAAACAACATGTTGAGATTGCTCGTGATATAGCAGAAAGATTTAATAAGAAATATGGTCATACATTTAATTTACCAGAACCATTATTTACTTCTGAATCAGCATATAAAATATATGATTTAGTTGATACATCTAAAAAGATGAGTAAATCTTCTGAAAATAAGAAAGGTGTTATTTTATTATTAGATGATTTAGCTGTTATTAGAAAGAAAATAATGAGTGCTACTACTGATAGTGAAATGGTTGTTAAATTTGATCCTGCAAATAAACCTGGAATTTCAAATTTAATAAATATCTATGGTTGCTTTACTGGTAAAAGTGTAAGTGAAATAGAAAGTGAATTTGAAGGAAAGAACTATGGAGAATTTAAACGTGCAGTAGCTGACACAGTTTGTTCTAAGATAGAAGAAATACAAAAGAAATATTATGAATATTTAAATGGTGATGAAATAGATAAAATTCTTGATGAAGGAAGAGAATTTACTAGAGAAATCGCACGTAAGAAATATGAAGATATGAAGCATAAAATTGGATTATATAGATAATCCAATTTTTTTAACTTAATTTTTAGAGTTTTTTATGGTATAATTTTCATAGAATAGGTGATTAAAATATGAAACGAAAAAATGGTTTTACTTTAGTTGAATTACTTGCTGTTATTGCGATACTTGCAATACTTGTAATTATTGCTATACCTAATGTTGTTAGTATGGTAGAAAGATCAAGAAAAAGTATTGCTGAAACTAATGCTAGAAGTTTAGTAAATGCTGCTAAAAGTTATTATATTAAAAGTGAGATGAGTGGTAAAAATCTTGAAGAAATAGATTTAACTGATACTGATTTTGATTATAGTGGTGAAAAGGTTACAAAAGGAAAGCTAACATATAATAAAGATGGTAGTGCTTATGGAAAGATGTATATTCGTGGTTACTGTATAAATGTTAAAAGTAATGGTGATGTTACTAGTGAAAAAGCAGATGTAGAAGATTGTAGTGTTACTCCAGATCCAATAACATTTACACTTAATGGTAAATCATTTGAAGTAGAAGAAGGTACAACGTTAGAAACATTCTTGAAAAAGCTTGATGATGGAAGTGGAGTTAAATTTATTGAAAATAGTATAACAGATTATACTTATGAAGATTACGACGGATTATTAATTATTGGAGATAATAAAACAAATCAGATTTTAAATTTAAAAACTAGAAAAATTACTGCAGGTGACGTGTTTACTTCTTTGTATTTCACAATGACTAAAAATATGACTTTTGATGATGTTGCTAAAAATAACTATAAACAAATATTATATACTCCAACATATAATGGTACTGATGCTGCTGCAACTATTGCATTGATTTGTGCTAAAGATGATACTTTTAAGGAAGTAGCTGATGCTGTTTTTCCAGCTATAGGAGTTCTTGTTATAGGAATTGGTCCTTCATATACTGATATTAATAAAGTATCTAATTACGCAGATAAAGAAGTAATATATGATTTGGCTGTTGGATATAAAGCAGGCATAGCTTATCATCCAAGTCAAAATTCTATTAAAAACAATTATCATGTATTTGAAGGATTTACTGATAAAGATGGTAATAACATAAATATTTCTTCAAAAGTAGAGAATTATGATGAAATTAATGGAGTAATTTATACTGTTTCAGAAAGTACATCTTATGAAAATGCTAAAAGTGATGTTATTAAATATATGAAATAGTAAAATCCTAAGAAACTAGAACTTTTTTAATTTAGTAGTACTTTTATAGTACTTCCTTGTTTGACTCTTTCATTTTCATTTGGTGAAGAATCTATTACTGTTTCACCAGATCCTACAAATTCAACTTTGAAGTTTCTTAATAGAGAAGAAGCTTCTTTTTTTGTTTTTCCAATTATACTAGGTATTGTTTCATATACAATATCATCCCATCTATAAACTTTTGGTATTCCATTTTTATCTTCTTTTAAATCATAAATTGATATTATATCTTTTAATACATTTTTTGCTATTGGTGCACTTGCAACACCACCATATTGTGTAACTCCTTTTGGATTATCTAATGCAATATATATAACATATTCTGGTTTATCAGATGGCATAAATCCAATAAATGATAAGACATAGTTTCCTTGCATATATTGACCATTTGAACCGACTTTTTGAGCTGTTCCTGTTTTACCACCAACTCTATAATTTTCAATATAAGCATTTCTTCCACTTCCGTTAGCTACGACGCTTTCTAATACATATTTAACTAAATCACTTGTTTCTTTTGTTATAATATTTTTTCTTTTTATGATTGGTTCATTTTTATCTTTATCTATTTTTGAAACTATGTATGGAGTGTATAGAATACCACCATTAACTACTGATGAAACGGCTGTAACTTGTTGTATAGCTGTTACACTTATTCCTTGTCCAAAAGCAGTAGTTGCTAATTCTACTGGACCAATTTTATCTTTATTAAATAATATTCCAGTTCCTTCACCATTTAAATCTATTCCTGTTTTTTTACCAAATCCAAATTCATTAATATAATTAAATAATTTATCTTTACCAAGTTTAAGTCCTAAAGTAACAAACCCTGGGTTGCATGAGTTTTCAGCTACTTGTACGTATGTTTGTAAACCATGTCCTTTTCTTTTCCAACAGTGAAGAGTAGAAGAAGCTACTTTAATACTTCCAGTGTCATTAAATTTATCTTCAAATACATTTACTACACCTTCATTTATAGAAGCAGCTAGTGTCATTATTTTAAAAGTAGAACCTGGTTCAAAGTTAGACCATATTGCTAAATTTCTATTTATTATTTCTTCATTATAATTTTGATAGTTTTCTGGATTAAATGATGGCATTGATGTCATAGCTAATATTTCACCTGTATTTGGATTCATTACTATACCAATAGCTCCATCAGCATTATATTTCTCATAAGCATTTTTAAGTTCATTTTCAAGTGATAATTGAATATCTAAATCCACTGTTAAATATACATCTTTACCATTAATAGGTTCTTCATATATTTCTGACATAGAGAGCCTATTTCCTTTACCATCACTATAATACTTAATATTACCATTTGTTCCAGTTAAAATCTTATCATATTTAAGTTCTAAACCACTTAAACCTTGATTATCTATACCAGTGTAACCAATCACATGAGATAAAACTTCTTTATATGGATAGTTTCTTTTACTTTCTTTTAAAAGGTAAACTCCATCGAAATTTAATGCTTCAATTTTATCTGCGATTTCATGACTTAAATTTCTACCTTCTGGATGAACTCTTTCTATAGATGTTTTTTTACTTACATGTTTGTACATTTCTTCATAACTTACATTAAGTATTTTACTAAGCTCTGTACTTACTTTTTCTTTATCTTTAATTTGAGTTGGTACTAAGTATAATCCTACTGTAGTAATATTATCTACGATTACTTTACCATTTCTATCTAATATTTTTCCTCTGTCTGCTTGAACAGTTAAATTTCTAGACCATAATTCATTTGCTAAATCATATAGTTTGTTATATTCAATTACTTCTATATAAAATACTTTTATTAATACAAATAATAATAGAGTAGAACTAATAATAAATACTAATTTAATTCTATTGTTTTGTTTTGTTTGAAACATTATTATTCACCAATTAATTCTATGCATTTTATACTTGTTTTTGCACTATTGAAAATAATATTTATTATAGATATAATATTTGAAATAAAAGGAGTAATTGATTATGGGTGTTATTATTAGTGGTTTTTCAAATATTGGTAAAAGTTATCTTATAAAAAATAAAAATATTAATTGTATTGATTTTGATACATGTTATTTTAAAAAGATAAATAATTGGATAAATATATATGTAGAATGTGTATTAGCTTTAAAAGAAAAATATGATTATGTTTTAATAACTACTTATGGAGAAATATTAAATGAATTAAATAAAAGAAACATAGAATATTATTTAGTTTATCCAAAAAGAGAATTAAAAGAAGAGTATCATAATAGAGCAATTAAAAGAGGAAGTGATAATGATTTTATAGAAGGATTCTTTTCAAGATGGGATACTCATATAGATGATTGTATTAAAAACAAAAATAAGAATAAAATTGTTTTAAATGAAAATGAATATTTGAGCGATGTGATTTATGAGATAAAATAAAAAGAGATTTTAAATCTCTTTTATTATATGTCTATTTGTTCAATTATATTATCACTACGTTCTGCGAAGTTAATTGAATTATCATTTTTTTCTTCTGTAGGTTGTGTATTTTCAGTTGTTGTAGGTGTAGGAGTAATAGGTGCTTGACCGTTTTCTTCACTTTCTAGTTGTTTTAATAATTCCATATCTACTTCATCTTCGTTAGAGACAGGTTGTTGATTTTTTAATTTTTCAACTAATTCTTCTTCAGTAGGGAATTTATCTTTATCTTTTAAACTTGCTTCAATTTCTTCTTCAAGTTCAGCTTCAATTGCTCTATGAATTGCTAAATCGTTTTCTAAATCAACTAATTTAATAACTTCATCCCAACTTGTTTCTCCAAGAGCTACTTTTTCAAGACCATCTTGAAGTAGGGTATGTGTTTGACCTTTACCATAAACAAGTTTTCTCATTACTTCTTTTGGTTCAGCGTTAGTAATTGCTTCTCTTATTTCATCATTTATGAATAAAACTTCTGCGATTGCAATTCTGTTTTTATATCCTTTGAAACAATGTTCACATCCTTCAGGATTAACATCATATATTTCCTCTACATCTTGATGTAGTATACTTTTAAATAATCCTTTTTCATATTCAGAAGTTTTTCTTGTTTTTCTACAATATGGGCATAATTTTCTTGCTAGTTTTTGAGAAATAACACCATTTAAAGATGTACCAATTAAGTATCTTTCAACGTCCATATCAGTAAGTCTTTCAATTGTATTTAATGCACTATTTGTGTGGATAGTTGATAAAACTTTGTGACCTGTGATAGAAGCACGTACTGCGATTTTAGCTGTTTCGCTATCACGAATTTCTCCGATCATTATAATATCAGGGTCTTGTCTTAAAATACTTCTTAAAACACTTGCAAAATCTAATCCTATTTCTGATTGAGCTTGTACTTGGTTAATTCCTTCTACATCCATTTCGACTGGGTCTTCAACAGTTATAATATTAACTTCACGTGTATTTAATTTTTGTAGAATAGAGTAAACTGTTGTTGATTTACCAGAACCAGTAGCACCTGTTACTAGAACTATACCATTAGGTACTTCAATCATCTTTATAATTCTTTTTAAGTTTAGTTCTGAGAAACCTAAAGTTTCAAGTCCTTGCATACTTTTTGAATAGTCTAAAATACGAAGAACAACTTTTTCACCAACATTAGTAGGTAAACTAGAAACACGAAGATCTAATACTTTATCTCCGATTTTACTTTTAATAGCTCCATCTTGTGGAAGTCTTGTTTCCATTATGTTCATACTAGCTATCATCTTAATACGAGATATCATGTTTCGTTTATGAGTAGCAGGAATTCTTGCATAATCATATAGAATACCATCGACACGCATTCTTACAATAATGTCATCTTTTCTTGGGTCAAAGTGGATATCACTGGCACCTTTTTTGACACCATCAAGTAAAATTTCATTAGCAATTTCTACTATTGGTACCTTTTCAAAATCAAATTCTTTCATTATGTTCTCCCTTTTTATTATATAGATAATTATATAATAAATTGCATATTAATTCAAGATAAAATATTGTTATTGATATTAAAATTTGTTATACTTTAATATAGAGAATAAGAGGTTAAAATAATATGAATAAAGATGGTTTTACTTTAGTTGAATTATTAGCTGTTGTTGCAATTCTTGCAATATTAGCATTATTAGTTACTCCTGCGGTTATGGCTATTAGACAAAATACATTAGAAAGAAGTTTACAAGCTAAATTTAATCAAATTAATGTTGCTGCTAAAGATTGGGCCAGTGATCATATAAATTTGATACCTAGTGATACAAAAAAATGTAGTTGTGAAGGTAGTAGTGATACATGTATTACAGGACAATATGGTTATTATGATACTAATACAGTAAAAACTAATTGTTGTTATTTTTTAAAGGTGAGAAATTTAATTGAACAAGGTTATTTAGTAGGTGATTCTGGTGATGAAAAAGATGTATTATTAAATCCATTAAGTAAAGAATCATTAAATAGTGCAACTGTATGTGTTAGATTTGATAATAATTCAGCAATGACAAGAAAAGTTGTTACATATATAGTAGGTGAATCTTGTTTGCTTAAAGGACAAACAGGAAATGATGTTAAAAGTTGTAAATAGGGATGTGAAATAATGAAATTAAGTGAAAGTTTTTTTATAACAAGAAGAGAATTTCCTAAAGATGAAGATACTATTTCTTCTAAATTACTTATTAAAAGTGGTATGCTTCTTAAGAATGACTCTGGTATATATACATATTTACCAATTGGACTTAAAGTACTAGAAAATATTAAAAATGTAATTAATGATGAAATGAAAAGAATTGGTGCTAATGAAGTATTAATGCCATCTTTAATAAATAGTGATTTTTATGTTCGTTCTAATAGACATGAATATTTAGGAAATGAAATGTTTGATATAGAAAGTAAGAATGGTAAAACATATAATTTATGTCCTACACATGAAGAATTATTTGCTTACGCTGCTAGATATAAAATTAAGAGTTATAAAGATTTGCATTTTACTTTATATCAAATTAGTAATAAATATAGAGATGAAGATTTAAGTAAGTCTATTAATCGTAAGAAAGAATTTTGTATGGCTGATGCATATAGTTTTGATGCTGATGATGGTGGACTTGATATTAGTTATGATAAGATGTTTCAAGCATATAGACACATATTTAATATACTTAATATAGATACTTTAGTTGTATCTAGTGATCCATATAGTATGCAAGGACTTTCTAGTGAAGAATTTCAAGTATTATGTGATTATGGAGAAGATAAAATAGTTAAATGTACTAAATGTACTTATGCTAGTAAATTAGAAGATGCTAGTGGTAAAACATTGAAAGTTCAAAAAGAAGTTAAAACTAAAGAAAAAAAATTAGTTCGTACTCCAAATGTTAAAACTATTAAAGAATTAAGTGAATTTTTAGATGAACCTGAAACTAATATTATAAAATCATTAATATTTAAAGTTGATGATAATTATAAAATGATATTATTAAAAGGTGATGATGATTTAAATGAATCTAAACTTGTAAGATTATTTAAAACTAGTAATATTGAATTTTCAAGTACTGAAGAGTTAGAAAGTAAAGGTATTGAAGTTGGATTTATCGGACCAGTTGATGCTGGACTTGAAATAATTGCTGATAATGAAATAAGATATATGTCTAATTGTGTATGTGGAAGTAATATGAAAGATTATCATTATATTAATGTAAATCCAGGTGTTGATTTTAGAGTTAAAAGATATGCTGATTTAAAATATTTTGATGATGAAATGGTATGTCCTAAATGTAAGAGTAAATGTGATATAGTTAATGGTATTGAAGTTGGTCATATATTTAAATTAGGTGATGTTTATAGTAAAGTTTATGATTTAAAATATATGAATGAAGTTAATGAGCTTGGATATGTTCATATGGGTTCTTATGGAATTGGATTAGAGAGATGTTTAAGTGCTATTGTAGAACGTAATCATGATGATAAAGGAATTGTGTGGCCATTTTCAGTTGCACCATTTAAAGTAGCTATAGTAGTTGCTAATATTTATGATAAAGAAGCTTATAAGTATTCTAAATTATTATATGAAAAATTAAATAAACTTGGAATAGATACAATATTAGATGATAGAAGAGAATCTATAGGAGTTAAATTTAATGATATGGATTTAATAGGTATTCCAATTAGAATTACTGTTGGAAAGAATTATAAAAATAATCAAGTTGAATTTAAACTTAGAAATGAAAAGAATAGTAAATTAATAAAAACAGAAGCTGTTATAGAAAAGATACAAACAACAATAGAAAAATATAGTAATATTTATTAGGAGTGAATAATGAAAAACAAAGAGGGCTTTACTTTAGTTGAATTACTTGCAGTTATTGCAATATTAGCAATACTTGTTATAATTGCTTTACCAAATATTGTTGGTATGTTTAATGGCGCTAAAAAGAATTTGTTTTTAACTGAAGCAAAAACTTTATTTAAAGAAACAAGCAATAAATTTATAAGTGGTAGTATGAGTGGAAGTAATTCAAAAAATGTCTATTGCAAAAGTTTAAAGGATGAAAATAATCCTTTAGATGTTACAACAAGCAATACATATTATTATATTGAAACTAATAGTACTGGGAAAATAACAAAGTTTATTGTATGGAATAATAGTAATTATTTGATTAAAAAAACAGGAGATGACATTAAGATTAATGATTTGGACAGTGTTTCTGAGGGAGAAGATAGTCTTAAAGAAATTACATGTGTAAATGTGTTAAATAAATTAGAATTAGAAGAAAATAAAACATTGGATAAAAATGTTAATGATTTAACTAATACAACATGGATTTTAAATGATAATGGTTATAATTTTTCTTTGGTTGGGTCTTCTTCTACTTCAAATAAATTATCTGATTTACCTAAGGTTTATATTAATTTTATTTCTAATGGAATAAATTATACAGGTATTGATTCAATTTATTTACCTTTTTCTTCTCCAATTAATACTGTTTCTGGTTTAATTGGTGTTAGTAAAATTGATTTTCCATTTGGTGATACAATAGATATGAATAGTGGTGCTATTGTATATGTTATATCCGATAGTGAAGGTGCTTTTGTTCCATATTATTCAAATAAATGGATTAATAATAACTATAAAACAATAAATATTACTGGTGGTGAAGATGCTAATAATACTGTTGTAATTGATTGGTTTAAAAATCATGGAGAAAGAATAAAATAAAATTATTTGTTGATATTTAATAATATTAGTGATAAAATACATATATCTTTTGTGAAGAAGTAGTAGTGAAAAGTTATTTTTATTAGAGAGTTGATTGTAGGTGAAAGTTCAACAAAAAATAATTTCATGAATTCACCTTCATGATAAAAGAACGTAATTTGGCGTTAACAAATTTAAAGTGCATAGAATTCTATGAATCAAGGTGGTACCGTGGATTAATTCACCCTTGAATTATAGAATTTTTTATTTAGGAGGAAAATATGATAGAAAAGCTTGATAGTATTTTAAAAGAAGCAATTAGTGAAATTGATAGTTGTTCTAACGTTCAAGAAGTTAATAATGCTAAAAGTAAATACATGGGTAAGAAAAGTGCTTTTACTGAAATTATGGCTGGAATGGGTAGTTTAAGTCCTGAAGAAAAGAAAAGTGTTGGACAAAAATCTAATGAAGTTAGAAATTCTATTAATGAAGCACTTGAGAAAAAACTTAAAGATATTAAAGATAGTGAGTTAAATGCAAAATTAGAGAGTGATAAAATTGATTTAACCCTACCTAGTAAGAAAAAGAAAAGAGGAAGTAAACATCCTTTGACTATGGTTCGTGAGGAGATTGAAGACTTATTTATATCTATGGGATATGATGTAGTTAGTGGACCTGAAGTAGAAACTGTTGAAAATTGTTTTGATATGTTAAATGCTCCAAAGTCACATCCTTCAAGAGATCCAGAAGATACATTTTATATAGATGATGAAATTATTCTTAGAACTCAAACAAGTACTATGCAAGTAAGAAGTATGCTTGCTAATACTGAAAAGAAACCATTTAAATTAATATGTCCTGGTAAAACATATAGAAGAGATAGTGATGATGCTACTCATTCACATCAATTTAGTCAAATAGAAGGATTAGTAGTTGGTTATGATATTTCATTAACTGATTTAAAAGGAACATTAGAAACATTTGCTAAAAAGATGTTTGGTAATGATAGAGAGATTCGTTTTAGAGCAAGTTATTTCCCATTTACTGAACCAAGTTATGAAGTTGATGTATCATGCTTTAAATGTGGTGGTAAAGGATGTAATATATGTAAGAATTTAGGTTGGATAGAAATTCTTGGTTGTGGAATGGTTCATCCTAATGTACTTGATAATTGTGGATTTGATTCTAAAAAATATCAAGGATTTGCATTTGGTGTAGGAATAGAGAGAGTTGCTATGCTTAAATATGGAATAACTAGTATTAGAGATTTATATACTAATGATTATAGATTCTTAAAGAACTTTAATAGAAGGGAGATGTAATATATGTTACTTAGTCGTAAATTTGTTAATGATTATACTAATTTAGAAAAAATAGATATTAATGAATATGCTAATAGTATGTTAAAACTTGGAAATGAATATGATAGTATTACACCTTTAGTTAAAGCTAATAAGTTAGTTATTGGTGAAGTATTAGAATGTGATCCTCATCCTGAAAGTGATCACTTACATGTATGTAGAGTTGATATTAAAAGTGAAGTATTAAATATTATATGTGGTGCTCCTAATGTTAGAGCTGGAATTAAAGTTATTGTTGCTTTAGATGGAGCAGAATTACCTGGTGGAACTATTAAAAAGACAAATATACTTGGTTATGAATCTAATGGTATGATTTGTTCTTTAGCTGAACTTGGTGTTGATAGTAAATACTTAAGCGAAGAAGATATTAATGGTATTCATGAATTAGATGAATTTGCTATTGTTGGAGATGATCCAATTAAATATTTAGAGTTAGATGATACTATTATTGATTTTGAATTAACTGCTAATAGAGCGGATTTATTAAGTATGTTAGGACTTGCTTATGAAAGTGCTATTGTAACTGGTGAAAGTGTTAAATTACCTGATACTTCTTATAATGAAATTAAAGAAAATATAAAAGATAAATTAACTTTAAAAGTTGATACTGATAATGTTTATACTTTCTTATTAAAGAGAGTTAATGATATTAAAATAGAAGAAAGTCCTGCATTTATTAAAAATAGATTAATGGCTTGTGGTATTAGACCTATTAATAATATTGTTGATATTTCTAACTATGTTATGTTAGAAACTGGACAACCATTACATTTCTATGATGCTGATAAATTAGGTGATATTATTGGTGCTAGAAATGCTCTTGATGGAGAGAAGTTAGTTACTCTTGATAATAATGAGAGAATTTTAACTAGTGATGATATAGTTATATTTAATGGTAAAGAAGCTATTGGTTTAGCTGGAGTTATGGGTGGTCTTTCTACTGAAATAACAGATGAAACTAAGAATGTTGTTATTGAAAGTGCTATATTTAATCCAATGAATATTAGAAAAACTGCTAAGAAGTTACTTAGAAGTGAAGCTAGTATGAGATTTGAAAAAGGACTTGATGTTAATAGAACATATATGGCTTTAGATAGATCATGTCATATGTTAGAAAAATATGCTAATGGAAAAGTATTATCTGGAGTATTAGAATATAATACCTTAAGTAGAGATAATAAGGAAGTAGATATTACTCTTGAAAAGATTAATAGAGTTCTTGGATTTAATTTATCTGTTAGTGATGTAGAAGAAGTATTTAAGAAATTAAATTTCTCTGATTATATTGTTAAAGGTGAAAAATTCAAAGTAAGTGTTCCTACTCGTAGAGTTGATGTATCAATTGTTGAAGATTTAATTGAAGAAATTGGTAGAGTATATGGACTTGATAATATTGAAAGTACATATCCAGTATTTGAATTAACTCCTGGTAAATATGATAATAGACAAAGAATAGTTAGAGATGAAATGATTAGTTTAGGTTTAAATGAAGTTCTTACATATTCTTTAATTAGTGAAGAAGATGTATTTAAATTTACTAATGATGAATTTGGTCTAATTAAAGTATCTAGTCCTTTAGTTGAGAATAGAAGTGTATTAAGACATAGTTTAATTACATCTTTATTAGATGTTTATAATTATAATAAAGCTAGAGGTATGAAAGATGCATCTATATTTGAAATTGGTAAAGGATTTAGTTTAATCAATGGAGAATATATTGAAGAAAACATGTTATCTGCTTTAATGAGTGGAGTTTATACTGAAGGATTAGAAAAAGAAAAGTATGATTTTTATACTGTTAAAGGTATAGTTGAAGATTTACTTGATTATTTAGGATATGAGAATAGATATTCATTTATAGTTAAAGAATTACCTGAAGAAATGCATCCAACTAAGAGTGTTTATATAAATGTTTCTGGAAAGATTGTTGGTTTCTTTGGACAAGTTCATCCAAGAGTATCAAAAGAAGAAATATATGTTTTAGAAATTAATTTAGATACTTTATTTGATATTAAGACTGGTAGAATTAAATATAAAGATATTCCAAAATATCCAGGTATATCTAAAGATTTAGCATTTGTATTATCAAAAGATATAAATAGTGGAGATGTTATTACTACTATTAGACAAGCTGGTGGTAAATTACTTAAGAGTACTGAAGTATTTGATTATTATGAAGGAGAAAATATAGGAAAAGATAAGAAATCTATCGCATATAACTTATATTTTGAAGATAGTAGTAAGACTTTAAGTGAGTCAGAAGTTAATCCAATATTTAATAAAATTATAGAAAATGTTATTAAGAAACATAATGCTATATTGAGAGATAAATAATTATATTTAAGAGAATCTAATAAAAAATAGATTCTCTTTTATTTTGGGTTATATAAATATTCAAAAATAAATTAAATTAATAATATATAGTGAGGTGATAAAATGAAAATAGAATTAATAAAAGCACTATTAATCATCGCCTCCGCTTCTGGAATTATAAGTAGTGCTTTTGTACAAAAATTTAAAAGTATTTCTTTGATAAAATGTAGTTCTTGTCTAATTTACATATCATTTACAATATCAATGATATTTGGTGTTGTATTTACACTTTCCTTTACTAACTATACAATTATAGATTCTTTATGGGTAGGATTGTTTAGTTTTTTGGAAGCGGATACACTTTATAAAGCTTTTGAGGATAAAATATTTGCTTCTTATTCAAGTATAAATAATATTACTGAAATTAAGAGGGACTAAGATGATTAAATTAATATTTCCATGTGATTATGTTGGGATAACTCAAGGATTTAAAAGTTCTCATAAAGCAATTGATATGGGATGGAGTACTAAAGATGGAGGACCAAATCATGTAATTTATGCTCCATATGATGGAGTAGTAACTTATGTGAAAGATAGTATTAAAGGCAATGATAAATCTAAAAAGACTTATGGTAATTATATAAAAATAAATCATGGTAATGGACTTGTTACATTAATGGCTCATTTAAAATATGATACGATTAGTGTAAAGCTTGGTGACAAGGTAAAACAAGGACAAAAAATTGGAATTATGGGTAATACTGGGTATTCATTTGGTGTACACTGTCATTATGAAGTTATACTTAATGGTGAAAGATTAAATCCTTTAAAATATACTTACTTTACAGATAGACATAAAGTTGGTAAAAATACACTATCTAAATATAAACCTATGAAATTAGAAAGTGAGGGAAATACTTCTATGGATGAAAATATTAAAGATGAAGAAGTAAAGAAAGAAGATAAAATTGAAATAGATGATACAATATTTGAATATGTTTGTACTAAAACAGGAACATATAAAATACATTTAAATGAAAATGAAAAGTTAATCATTAAAGATTAGCTTTTCTTTCTTGATTTATTATATGAAATTATTTATAATATTTTTAGAAAGAGGAAAAGTATGATAGATGAAATTGAAGTAAAGAATAGAATGAATAAAGTTATTGATTCTTTAGAAAGTAGATATACTACTATTAGAGCTGGAAGAGCTAATCCAAATATATTACATGGAATTATGGTTGATTATTATGGAGCACCAACTCCAATTCAATCTTTAGCAACAATTTCAGTTCCAGAAGCAAGAGTTTTAGCAATTAAACCATTTGATAAATCAGCTCTTAAAAATATTGAAAAAGCTATATATGAAGCTAATTTAGGAATTGCTCCTACTAATAATGGAGAAATAATAATGCTAACTATTCCTGAATTAACTGGTGAAACTAGAAAGAATTATGTTAAACAAGCTAGTCAAATGGCTGAAGAAGCAAAAGTTGCTTTAAGAAATGTTAGACAAGATGAAAATAATAAAATTAAAAAAGATGCTGATCTAACAGAAGATGAAAAAGATATGTGTTTAGAAATAGTACAAGAGTTAATTGATAAATACAATAAAATAGTAGATGAAAAGTTTAAAGAAAAAGAAACTGAATTAACTAGTATATAAGAAAAATCACTTAAATTCTCAAGTTTAAGTGTTTTTTTATGCATTAAAAAATCCCGATTGGGATTAGTTTTCTTTTACTTTTTTAGCTACGATTACTAAAAGTTTACCTTTATATTTTCCATAAATACATGTTTGTAATACTAATACATTATCGCTTTCTTCTATATTGACTCCAGTGTCATAAAGACTTCTATTTTTTAAACGTTTAAAGTGATTATAATATTCTTTATCTGTTTTATATTTTATATTCATATGTTCTTCTGTACCAACTTTGTCAGCTATTACAATACTAAATATTTCATATAATTTCTTTTCATTATTTACTTTTAATTCTAATATATTATGATCTTTATAATATGATTTTTCTAAATATTTTTCTAACTTTTGAAAAGGTGGTTTGTATTTAGTTGAGTTGTGTCCATAAATATTTATTTGTTTACTATTGGAGTTTACTCTGTAATCCATAAATACAGCACCAATAATACTTCTTTTTTTAGTAAGTGAATATTTTAAATAATATTGATTATCTTTTGTTTGAACTACTGGTGTATTTAAATCTCCACCTTTAATACTTATTATTCCAATAATATCATTATTGTTATAACTATTTTTTAATTCTTTTATTTCATCTTCAATAGATATTTCTTCTTTTTCTTCTTCTACATATGGAATTGTACTTTCTTTTACTTCAGTAAATGTTTCTTTTTCTTCTTTCTTTTTACTTATTAATAATATAGTAGTAGTAATTATTACTATGACTAATACTATTATTAATATGTTGAATAATCTTTTTAGATTTTTATTTTCTTTTACTACTTTTTTTGATGTTTCTTTTTTAATCGGTTTATTTTGAAGAGTATTTTTTTTGTTAGTTGTTTTTTTCTTTTTATTACTCATATAATATTCTCCTTGTTTAGATAATTATAACATAATATTATAGAATTTTCTTTTTATTTTATAAAAATAATGTTATTATATATAAGAGGTGTAACTATATGATAGATATTAAATTAATAAGAGAAAATAGAGATTTAGTAAAAGAAAATATTAAAAAGAAATTTCAGGATGAGAAACTATCGTTAGTTGATGAAGTATACGATTTAGATAATGAATATAGAGATTGTAAACTTAAAGGTGACAACTTAAGAGGTGAAAAGAATAAACTTAGTAGTGAAGTTGGATCTTTAATGAGAGATAAAAAAGTTGATGAAGCTAATGAGATTAAAAAGAAAGTTAGTGAAATGCAATCTGAAATAGAAGAATTAGGTAAAAAAGAAGCAGAACTTGAAGTAAAGATTAAAGATATAATGTATAAAATACCTAATATTATTGATGAGAGTGTACCTATTGGAAAGGATGATAGTGAGAATGTAGAGGTTCAAAGATTTGGTGAAGCTGTTGTTCCTAAATTTGAAGTTCCTTATCATGCTGATATTATTCTTGCTCATAATGGTATGGATAAAACTGCTGCTGGAAGAACTAGTGGTGAAGGTTTCTATTATTTATTAGGTGATATTGCTAGACTTCATGAAGCAATGATAGCTTATGGAAGAGATTATATGATAGATAAAGGATTTACTTATGCTATTCCTCCATTTATGATTCATGCAGATGTTGTTACTGGAGTTATGTCTTTTCCTGAAATGGAAGCCATGATGTATAAAATTGAAGGTGAAGATTTATATTTAATCGGAACTAGTGAACATTCTATGATTGGAAAGTTTAAAGATCAAATTGTTAAAAAAGAAGATTTACCAATTAGAATGACAAGTTATAGTCCATGTTTCAGAAAAGAAGGTGGAAGTCATGGTCTTGAAGAAAGAGGACTTTATCGTGTACATCAATTTGAAAAGCAAGAAATGATTGTTTTATGTGAACCAGAAGAATCTATGAAACAATATGAACAAATGTGGAAATATACTGTTGAAATATTTAGAAACATGAATATTCCAGTTAGACAACTTGAATGTTGTAGTGGTGATTTAGCTGATTTGAAAGTTAAGTCATGTGATATTGAAGCATGGAGTCCACGTCAACAAAAATATTTTGAAGTTGGATCTTGTTCTAATTTAGGTGATGCTCAAGCTAGAAGACTTGGTATTCGTACTAAAGGAGAAAATGGTACTTATTATGTTCATACATTAAATAATACTGTTTTAGCTTCTCCTAGAGGTTTAATTGCTTTCTTAGAAAATAATTATAATGAAGATGGAAGTATTAGTATTCCTGAAGTATTAAGACCTTATATGGGTGGAAAAGAAGTAATTAAATAAAACATAAATAGGGGGGTTTATGGAAATAGATTTAGAACGTTTGATTAGTGATGTTGTTACATTGTCTAATCATGTACATATGAAACAAACTCCAAGTGGAGTTAAAAGAAATTTAACTAATTTGGTTAGTTATGTTAGTATGCTTGAGAATCTTTCTGGATATTCTATTGATTTAGATAGAATTTTCTTTGATGGAGAAGCAGCAGCTAGAACATATAATAAATTTAGAGATAGAAAATATGATGATTTCTATAAATATGTTAAAGATAATTTACCATTTATTCTTGAAATGTTTTACAATTATGACCATATGATGAATGATATTCCTTTTGAAGATTATTATTCAGTTAGAAATTTTAGAAGATTTAGCGAAAAAGATTTTAAAGACATAGTTTTATCTTATTATGCTAGTTGTAGTGAAAGTACTTATAAAAAGGTTAAACAATTATTTGATGAAAAAAGAGTATCAGTTGCTACTAATAGTGCATATAATTTTTCTCAATATATTTCTAGTCCTACGTTAGAGAGTGGTTATATTTTATGCAATTATGATGAATTAGATACTCAATCTATGACTGCTTTAGTACATGAGTTAGGTCATATGCTTGATTATATGAATTTATATGTTACTCAAGGTAAAACTTATAGTGTAGCTGACGATGTTTTACTTGAAGTAGCTAGTGTAGGTCGTGAATATGATTTTTTAAATTATTTAATTCAACATAAAATTGATCCAATTTCAGCTAGAATATTAATTAATAATTTAGTTATTGAAACTTTTGATGGATATGAATATAGTTCATTATTAGATGGAAGTGGAAATGTTGTATTAATGGAAAAATCTGACTTTGCTAAAAAAACAAGTGAAGAAGACAATGAACCTGATAGTGAAGAAGAGTATGATGAAGAATCATATACATATTTTATAGATAAAGAACAATTTAGATTGAGACTTTTATATGCTTTAGGAAATTATTTTGCTTTTCATTTATATGAGATTAAAAAACAAAATCCTAAAGAATATGAAAAGATATTTCATAATCTAATTTCTACTAGAAAAGAATGTAAATCTATTTTAGAATCTATTGATAAACTTGGTATTTCGTCTGAATTATTTTTATCTTCTAGAATGATAGATGAACCTATTAGAACTAATTCAATGGAATTAAGAAAGAAATTTAAATATTAAAATACTTTTAAAGTATTTTTTTATTTTGATTAAATATACTTTATTATGAAAAGTTATTTAAAATATATTATAGTTATATTTTTTGCTTTATTTAGTTTTTATTATACTGATAAAGTGATTGAATTATCTAATTATAATGATACTATTTTAACGTCTATTAATGATTATGCTTCTTTAAAAGACACTAAATGTAGAGAAGGTATGATTAATAGTGATGGGATTATTCTAGGACTTTCAGGAATAAATGTTGATAAAAATAAGAGTTATTCTAATATGAAGGGTATAGGTTTTAAAGAAGAATTAATTGAATATAAAAAAGAAGAATGTATATTAAATAAAGATAATAATTTAGATAAATATATTGTTAGTGGTAATAAATATAAAAATAATGTTAGTTTAGTTATAAATGTTATAAATGGTAAATATTATGGTAAGATGATTTCTTTAAATGAAAATATTAATTTATTAGTTAATGTTAATATGATAGAGAATTTAGAGAATAAAAATAATTTATTATTTAAGGGAAACAAGGAAGAATTTAAAATATTTAGAAAGAGTGTTGATAATTTTTACTGTGTTAAAGTTGATAATGATGTGATTGATTTTTGTAAGAAATATAAGGTCAATAGTATTAAACCAATAAATTCTATTGAAAAAGATTTACTTTTAAATGTTAAAAAAGTACTTGAGAATGGAACAATTATATTTATTGATGAGAATAGTTATAATTTAAATGAGCTTGGATCAACTATTAATTATATTAAAAGTAGAGGATACAATATAGTTAATATAAATCAGTTATTAGATTGATTTTATGTAGATGTGAATGATATAATTAGTTTGTAAGATTTAATTTTTATTTTTCAGGAGGTTGTTTTATGAAAAAAGAAATTAAAAAAGTCTTTGACAAACTAAAAACTCATATTAAAAACATATGGAATATAGCTTGTAAAATGCATAAAAAAAGTGGATATTTAAGAATATATATATTATTTGATATGTTATGGAGTTATATTGCTTATTCAGTTAATTATGATGAATATTATATATTAAGTTTTTATGATGTTGTTTCAAGTAAAAGAAATACTTATTTAACTTATAAAAAACATAAAAGAATTGTAAGACACTTATATAATAAAAAGAATTTAGGTGTATTAAACGATTCAAAGAAGTTTTATTCTAAATATAAAGAATTCTTTAATAGAGAAATTAATAATATAAATTCTATTAGTTATAAAGAATATGAAAATATAGTTTTAAAGAATAAAAAAGTTATGTGTATAAGTGATACAAATAAAGTTAAAAATTCTTTTGAAAACTTTGATTCTTCTAAATTTAGAAGTCCTGCGTTTATGCTTGAAAAAATAAAAAAAGACAAATTAAAATATATTGAACCATATATTAGTTGTCATAAAGAATTGAGTAAAATAACTGATAGTGTTGTATCTTTAAATATTGTCACTTTGAATGTTGGTAGTGATGTTGAGGTTGTTTCTTCATCAATATCTTTTAATGAAGGTAATAAAACTTATCATGGATTTATTGATAGTGAAACAGCAACTTTAAAGAAAAATCTTATATGTGGTGAAGAAGTAAGCGATAGAGTAGTAGAAGGTATTAAAATACCTTTATATGATAATGCATGTGAACTCGCTTGTGAATGTGCTAAGGAAATAAAAGAAGTTAAAGAAATAGAATGGAATATATTTATTTCTAGTAAGAAAGTATATTTAATAGGTGCTAGTTTATGGGATGACTATATTTATTATCAAATGCCTGAATATAATAAAATTGGCTTAATGCCATATTATAGAATTAAGTTAAATGATATGAGAAAGATTTAAAGCATATTTTTAAATCTTTCTCTATTTTTTATTGTTGAACTTGATAGTAGTGAAGAAGCTCTTAATAAAGATGTGTTTCCAAATTTTTCATTTATTTTATTTATTATTTCATGATATTCATTTGTTTTTATTTCATTATTATCAAATAAACTTAATTGAGTACATTTTTTATTTGATAGTTTACTATAAGCTATAGCTACTTTTCTTATAGGCAAATCTTCTACATTTTTGTTGTATAAATATTTTAATGTTTCAAATAGTTTATCTTTGTTATCTTCTTCAACATTTAATAAAATTGATTCACTAAATCTTTTGTATAAATCCCTTGAATATGTTATTCCTAAATAAACTAGCTTAGTAGTAAGATTTTTACTTTTAAGTTTTGTATTTAACATGTCATTCATTTCTTCGATTATTAGAAGTGCTTCATCAGTGTTATAATCTCTATATAGTATTTGACTCATACTCATAGATTTTTCTCTTCCTCTATTATTTAAGTCTTTGATTGTAGTAAAATCTATTCCATTTGCTTTAGACCAAATATCATTTCCCATAACATTTCCAAATCTTTTAGTATAAAATTCCTTTTTATAATTGTTTATATCTTTTACTTTTTTAATTCCTAGATTTTTCAATTTCTTTTCTGTATTTCTACCGAAACCCCATATTTTACTTATCGGTTCAATATTCCATAATTTCTTTTCTATGTCAGCAAATGTCCATTTTGATATACAATTTTTTTGATGTTTTGCTTCTATATCCATTGCGACTTTTGCTAGAAATATATTTGGACCAATACCAGCAGTAGAGGTTAAACCAGTTTTTTCTTTTATAGTTTTCATTATTGTTAAAGCTAGTTCTTCATCAGTTTTATTATAATATTTTAGATAATCAGTGGCATCTATGAATACTTCATCAATAGAGTATATATGAATATCTTCTTCGCTAAAAAACTCTTTATATATATCTATTACTTTTTGACTATATGTTTCATATAATTTCATTCTTGGTTTTGCATAAATGATTTTTACGTTTTTTGGTAATTCGAAAACTTTGCTTCTTGAATCAACTCCCATATTTCTTAGATAGGGTGATACTGCTAGACATGTAGCTCCTTTACCACGAGATGTATCTGCGACTACAAGAGGTACTTTAAATGGATCTAGTTTTCTATCTACACATTCACAAGAAGCAAAAAAACTTTTTAAATCAATACTAATAATATTTCGTTCTTTCATACACAAACACCTTTTCGTGTTTAATTCTATCACAATAAAATTAATTAAACAAGCAAACAAATTAAAATTGTATTTAAAATTGCTTGAAATAGACAATTTAATTTTTTATAATTATTGTAGGATGGAGACTGATAAAATGAATAAAAAAGGTTTTACTTTAGTTGAGTTACTTGCAGTTATTGCAATATTAGCAATATTAGTTTTGATTGCTTTGCCAAATATTGTGAAAATGTTTACTGAAGCTAAAAAAAGAACTTTTGTTACTGAAGTACAATCGCTATTTAATGAATCTGCTAAAAAATATATTAACTCATCTATGAAAGGTGAAAAATTAACTACCATAAGTTCAAAAGACAGTAGTAAATTAGATATAGTGGGAGAGGATTTAGATTATTGTATAATTTTAGATGGTCAAGGTAAAGTTGAAAAATTAGCAGTTGGTAATAATTCATATTATATAATGTTAAATAATGTTGAGAATATTAATTCTATTACAAAAGAAAATGTTCAAGAAGGTAAATTAAATGATATGAAGTGTGATGCTTCTGCGTTTAAAGTGAAACTTGATTGTAAATTTGATGGTAAAATGGAATATGGTGCAGAGTATGTTAATGGTCAATATACTTATAGATATAAAATGAAAGGTGCTCTTTTTTATCAAAAGTGGTTAGGCACTGATACAGATGGATGGGGTGTAGTATTAACTGATAAAGCAAGTACAGCTCCAGTTACAACAGATTTGTGTACAACAATTAATGATAAACCCGTAGTATTTACGACTTATATGTTTGAGGACTCAAAGGCAACAAAAATTGATTTAAGCTCATTTAATACAAGCAATGTAACTGATATGAGTGGCATGTTTTCTCGTAGTGCTGCAACAGAAATAAAAGGGTTAGAAAATTTTGATACAAGTAATGTAACTGATATGGGTGATATGTTTGCTGGCTCTAAGGCTGAAAATTTGAATTTAAGTAGTTTTGATACAAGTAAAGTTGAAAGTATGTATGGTATGTTTAGAAGCTCTGAAGCTGCAACATTAGATTTAAGTTTATTTGACACTAGTAAAGTAACTAATATGGGGATTATGTTTTTTGGTAGTTCTGCAACTGAAATAAAAGGTTTAGAAAAATTTGATACAAGAAAAGTAACTAGTATGAATGGTATGTTTAGTAGTTCAAAGTCTTTAATGCTAGATTTAAATTCATTTGACACAAGTAAAGTAACAAATATGGGTAGTATGTTTTCTAGCAGTGCTGCGACAGAAATAAAAGGATTGGATAAGTTTAATACTGGTAATGTAACTAATATGAATCATATGTTTAGTGATACGAAAATATCAACATTAGATTTGAGTTCATTTAACACAAATAAAGTAATTGATATGGGTTATATGTTTAATAATTTAAAAGTAAAGTTGTTGAATTTAAATTCGTTTGATACTAGTAAAGTAACTGGTATGAGAGGCATGTTTAGTAGATGCGAAGCTATAGAAATAAAAGGATTGGATAAGTTTAATACTAGTAATGTAATCAATATGGTTTCTATGTTTGAAAATTCAAAGGCAGAGTCGTTGAATTTAGATTCGTTTGATACTAGTAAAGTAACTAGCATGAGTTATATGTTTTCAAAAAGTGTTGCAACTGAAATAAAAGGGTTAGATAAATTTAATACAGGTAATGTAACTAATATGATCAATATGTTTGAAAACTCAAAGGCAGAGTCGTTGAATTTAGATTCGTTTGATACTAGTAAAGTAACTGATATGAGTTATATGTTTTTAAACAGTTCTGCAACTGAAATAAAAGGGCTAGATAAATTTAATACAAGTAAAGTAACTAATATGAACTATATGTTTAGTAGTACTAAAACTGCTGGTTTAGATTTAAGTTCATTTGATACAAGTAAAGTAACTAATATGAGTTATATGTTTTCTGGCAGTGCTGCGACAGAAATTAAAGGATTAGACAAATTTAACACAAGTAATGTAACCAATATGGGTAGAATGTTTATTGGCTCTAAAGCGTTAACCTTGGATTTAAGTTCATTTAATACAGGTAAAGTAACTGATATGAATTATATGTTTAGCAGTGCTAAAGCTGCAAATATAGATTTAAGTTCATTTGATACAAGTAAAGTAACTGATATGAGTTATATGTTTTATGGTAACACTGCAGCAGAAATAAAAGGACTAAATAAATTTAATACAAGCAATGTAACTAAAATGTCTTGGATGTTTAGTAGTTCCAAGGCTACAAGCTTAGATTTAAGTTCCTTTGACACAAGTAAAGTAACTGATATGAGTTATATGTTTAATGGTAGCACTGCAACAGAAATAAAAGGGTTAGAAAAATTTAATACTAGTAAGGCAATTAATATGAATCGTATGTTTAGCAATACAAAAACCTCAATATTAGATTTAAGTTCATTTGATACAAGTAAAGTAACTGATATGGGGTATATGTTTTCTGATACTAAAGCTACTATTGGTTATGCTAGAACTCAGACTGATGCAAATAAATTTAATGCTTCTTCATATAAACCAAGTTCACTTACATTTGTAGTTAAATAAAATATTAATTAGTAGATAAATTATGTTTAAAAACAATAATTTTAATGTTATAATTAATCATAGGAGTTGAGAAGGTATGAGTATACTTAACATTTGTGAAGATGCTGATGTTTTATCAGTAATAAAAATTATTAAGTTAATTATTGATTCATTTAGAATAATCGTTCCTATATTATTACTTGTATCTTTATCAATTGACTTTTTGAAAGCTACAGCTTCACATGACTCTGATATGTTGAAGAAAGCTAGTAAATTAGCAATAACTAAAAGTATTGCTGTTGTAATTATATTTTTTGTACCAACTATTGTTAATATGATTATTTTGACAGCTAGTAATGATGATACATATAAAGTATGTTTAGAAAATGCTACTACTGAAAATATAAATGCAGCTTATACGATTAAAGCTGGAAAACTTATGGATATAGCTGAAGAAAAAGTATCATTTACATCATATTATGCGGCTAAAAGAGCTATTAAAAGAATAGTTGATGATGATTTAAGACATGAATATGAAGCTAAATTAGAAGAATTAAAAGTTATATTAGATGCTAAATCATTAGTGAATAAAGCTAAAGCTTCTTTAAGTAAAAAAGATTATCAGAAAGCAGTTAGTGCAGTTGATGCTCTTGAAGATGGAGAAATTAAGGAAGAATTAAAGAAAGAACTGGAAGCTATAGCTAGAAGAATGTCTAAAAATACTAAAGAATATAGTTCTACTGGTACTACAGGACATGGCGCTTCTATAGGAAATGGATATATAGATAATGCTCTTGGAATACCATATTACAACCAATGTGATACTAGATGGGGTGATATAGCGTATTCTGCTGGTGGAGGATTTAATGGGGGACCAGCTACTTTTTGTTCTAGTTCATGTGGTTATACTTCATTTGCAATGATAGCTGCTGGACTTAGTAGTGATATGACTATTACACCACCTACAGTTGTTTATAAGTTAAGAGGAATAAGCCCTGGACAATTATCTTCTAAGAGCTATGGAGCTGCTTCACCAGATGAGATGAGAAGCAACGCATCATACTATGGACTTAAATATGAAGACTTAAAATCATTAGGATTGTCACAAGATGATGCTGCAATGAAAGCAATTAATGAAAATAAAGCAATAGTTGTTAACTTACCAGGTCACTATGTTGTATTAGCACCAAGTACAAAAGCAAATCAAATAGTTTTATTAGATCCATTCTGGGGAAATAGAAACGGTTCTTATACAATAGAAGAATTAAAATCATTACTAAATTCAACAAATAATACTTGGAATTGGTTAAATGCAACAGCATTTTGGAGATAAATATAATAAAAATGTTTAAATCTATTAAAATTATGTTATAATTTTAATAGATTTTTTTGGAGGAAAATATGAAATTGACTAGAACACAAGCAAGAGAAAAGATTATGATTATTTTATATCAAATAGATTTCTATAAAAAAGAAAATATTTCTTATGATTTAGAAGAAGTATTTAAAGAAAATTTAGAGATAGATAATAAATATGTTAGAGATATAGTTAATGGTGTACTTGAGAATATTGATAATATAGATAAAATAATTAATAAGTATTTAGAAAACTGGAATTTAAACAGACTTGGTAAAACTGATAAAGCTATTTTAAGACTTGGTACTTATGAATTATTATATTTTGATACTCCAGATGTAGTGGCTATTAATGAAGCAGTTGAACTTGCTAAAAAATATAGTGATGATAAAGTTGTTAAATTAATAAATGCTGTTTTAGATAAGATTAGAGATAATGAGGAAGTAAATGAATAATAATTATATTACTGTAAGTGATATTAATAAAATTATTAAGAGAACTATTGAAGATAATGATGATTTGATGGATGTTTATCTAAAAGGTGAAATTAGTAATTTAAAGTTTCATAGTAGAGGACATTTATATTTTTCATTAAAAGATGAGAGTAGTAAAATTAATGCAGTTATGTTTAATTATACTAGAACAGGTATTAAGTTTACTCCTAAAGATGGAGATCAAGTTTTAGTTCATGGTAGAGTTAGTGTATATGAAGCTAGTGGTAGTTATCAAATATATGTTGACTTTATGGAACAAGATGGTATTGGAAACTTATATGTATTATTTGAAGAATTAAAAAAGAAACTTTCTAGTGAAGGTTTATTTGATAAGGAACACAAAAAGAGAATAAGAAGAGTTCCAAGAAAGATAGGTGTTATTACTGCACCAACTGGGGCTGCTATTAAAGATATTATTTCAACTATTAATAAGAGATTTCCAATGACTGAAATAGTAGTATTTCCAACTTTAGTTCAAGGTGAGAATGCTGCTCCAAATATAGTTCGTATGATAAATCTTGCTAATACTTTTGAAGATATTGATACTATTATATTAGGTAGAGGCGGAGGCTCAATAGAAGATTTATGGGCCTTTAATGAAGAAATAGTTGCTAGAAGTATATATGATAGTAGAATACCTATTATAAGCGGTGTAGGTCATGAAATAGATTTCACTATTAGTGATTTTGTAGCTGACTTAAGAGCACCAACTCCAACAGGAGCTGCAATGTTAGCTGTACCTGATATTAATGAAGTAAAAAGATATTTTAAAACTACTAGAGAAAGATGTAATATAGCAATTACTAATAGAATACTTTCATATCAAGAATTACTTAAAAAATATAAATCAAATTATATTTTAAATAATCCAATTAAGTTATATGAAATGCAAGAGCAAAAACTTGATGTGTTGTATGATAGATTAAATAATTCTATTAAAACTAAATTAGATAATTATATACATATAATAGATAAATATAAATCAAATTATATACTTAATAATCCTAAAATACTTTATGAAAATAAAAAACAAGATTTATCAAATAATATAAAAGATTTAAATAATTCTATTAATAAAATACTTGAATCAAATAAAAATAGACTTGATACATTAAAGTTAAAACTTGATTTATTAAATCCTGATAATATATTAGATAAAGGATATTCTATAGTGTATAAGAATGATAAAATAGTAAAAAATATAAAAGATGTAAAAGAAAATGATGAAGTTAGAATAATGGTTAAAACTGGAAATATTATTGCTAATGTAAAAGGAGTAAATAAAAAATGAGTGAAAAGAAAGAAAAAACATTTGAAGATTCAGTACGTGAGTTAGAAACAATAGTAAGTGAACTTGAAAGTGGGGAACTTGATTTAGATAAATCTATACAAAAATATACAGATGCGATGAAAATAATAGATTTTTGTGAAAAAAAATTAAATGAAGCAACTAAAACTATTAATAAATTGGTTGATGAAAATGGTAATTTAACAGACTTTGAAATAGAAGAGTAATTACCAATTAATGGATATTATCTATTTATTGGATAAATAATATAATATATAAAAACCAAAATAATAAAGAGGAGATATTATGAAAAAAATAATGTTTTTGTTCTTTATTATTTTATTTTTACCTCTAAATATATTTGCTTATTCTATGAATGTAATTCCAGGAGGAGAAAGTATTGGAATAGAGATTAATTCTAATGGATTAATAGTTGTTGGTTTCTATAAAGTAAATGGTAAATATATAGCTCGTGAAAATATAGAAATTGGAGATGTTATTACTAAAATTAATGGTATAGAAGTTAATAGTATTAATGAACTTACTAATTTAATTAATGATAATTTAGGAAATTCAATTAATTTAGAAATTTTAAGACATAATAAAATTTATAATACTAAATTAAATATTGAGAAAGATAATAATGTTTATAAAACAGGTTTATATGTTAAAGGAAGTGTAGTAGGACTTGGTACACTTACATATATAGATCCAATAACTAAAATATATGGTGCTTTAGGTCATGAAATTAAACTTAATGAGACTAATAGAATAGTTGAAGTTAAAGATGGAAATATATTATTTAGTAAAATAAATAAAATAGATAAAAGTAGAAATGGTAGAGTTGGTAGTAAAGATGCAACTATTATATATAATAAAGTAATAGGTGATATTAAGAAGAACACTAATAAAGGATTATTTGGTTTATATACTGCTGAACTACCTAATAAAGAAACAATGAAAATTGGTGAATTTAATGATATCCAAAAAGGACATGCTTATATTTTGACAGTTACATCAAATGATAAAGTAGAAAGATATAATATAAATATTTTAGATAAATATAGTTCTGGTAAAAATACTGGAAAAGCATTTAGTTTTGAAGTAATTGATAAGTCATTAATTAATATTAGTGGTGGTATTGTACAGGGAATGAGTGGTTCTCCAATAATACAAAATAATATGATTATTGGTGCTGTTACTAATGTTGTTATTGATGATGTTAAATTTGGATATGGTATTTCTATTGTTACTATGTTAGAAGAAGGAGATAAGATTAAATAATCTTATCTCTTTTTGATTGATTTGTCTTACAAAATGTGGTATGATACGGTCAATTTTTGAAGGAGGAACAAATGGTATATTCTGAAAGTGATGAATTTAATAAATTAAGACGCTGTTTTGCTAATGGTAAGACTAGTAAATGGGATGCATATAAATTATTAAAAGCAAGAAGAGAAGGTGGATATATGGATTCTGCCGAGTTTTTAAAATGTCTTGGAATTCTTAGTGAAAGTGTTGGATATTTTTATTCAGAAGATGAAAGAGTTTCTTGGTTTAATAGTCTTTTTAAAGATGGAGATATTAAATATTCAGAGAGTGACGAGTTTAAAAAGTTATGGCATTATTTTACTAATGGTAAGATTGATCAATGGAATGCAAGAAGAGTATTAGAGACTAGACATATTAACGGATGTATGAGTTATGATGAGTTTTTAAAATGTTCTAATATGATTGAAATCATGTCTAAACGCTATTGTACTGTAAGTTATAGCACCATTTCATCAGAAGATTTTTTAAAAATTGCTAGAGATGATATACTTGCAAATTTTGATAGTCAAGCCAGAAATTTTAGTGATCAATATGTCCTTGATAAAATTTATAAATCATTCAACCCTAGAAATAGAAGACCACAAGAAAATGCGGAAATAGACAAACAAATAGATGCTTTAATTGAAAATTATAATAAAGTGGTAAGAGAAAGACGATTGAAGTTTGAAAATGAAGAAAAATTTTGGTTCTATATCCTTGCTACCGTTTGTTTACTATCTTTTGGAGTTACTGGGTATATTGTAGCTGATGGTATAGAGGCATATAATGTAAACACTCTTTTCAATTCTGCATTAATAGCGTCTGTTAGTAGCGTACTTACATACAAAAAAGGAAAAAAATCTTATGATTTAATATTTAAAAAGAAGGAGAAATAAAAATGAGATATGCTTTGGCTTATTTAAATCATAATAGAGGAGTTTGGAAATATAATTTAGAATGTATTGATATTCCAGTACTTGATAAGAGTTACTTTGATGTTGGAGATTATTATTTTCCAATATTATGTAAAATAATTAAACCAGGTGTGTTACAAGATATTATCACTGGAGAAATAATTCATTCAACAATTACATCTGATAGTGATTATGAACTTGGCGTTTTATCATGTGAGGGATATCTTGAAGTATCGGGTGAATATGTACTTAAAACATTAACAAACTATAGAGATGCTTTAAGCTCTTATTCTAATGAAATGTATAATGTTAAAAGTGATGTTTTAAGCCATAAACAATCAAAGTGAAAAATATAGTTATATAATAAAAAATTCTTACTTTTGTGGTAAGAATTTTTTTATATTCCTAAAATACTAGTTGCTATATTGAAATATACAAATAATGATATAGCATCAACTAATGTTGTGATAAATGGACTTGCCATTACTGTTGGATCAAATCCTAATTTTTTAGCAAGTATTGGTAAGAATGAACCAATTACTTTAGCTACACATACAACTAGAATAATAGTTAAACTAACTACTAAAGATATTTTAAATTCAATTCCATCAATTAGCATTAACTTTGCAAAATTTGCAATTGCAAGAGTTAATCCTACTAAGAATGCGGTACATAATTCTTTAAACATTACTTTAAATGAATCTTTAAATTCAATGTCGTCAAGTGATAAACCACGAATTATTGTTGCTGATGATTGACCTCCAGCATTTCCACCTGTATTCATTATCATTGGAATAAATGATGTTAAAATGACATAAACACTTAAAGCTGATTCATAATGTTCAATTATTTTTCCAGTGAATGTGGCTGAAATCATTAAGACTAATAGCCATGGAATTCTACTTTTCCATAAATCAAAGACAGACAGTTTAAAATATGACTTTTCAGTTGGAACAATAGCTGCCATTTTTTGCATATCTTCAGTTGCTTCTTCTTCAATAATATCAACTATATCATCAATAGTAATTATTCCTACTAATTTTCCTTCTGAATCTACAACTGGAATACTTGTTAAATCATAATCTTGAATAATATTTGCTACTTCTTCTTGATCAGTTAGTGTATTTACAGAATGAATTTCATCATTCATTATTTCATTTAATGGAGTATCTTCATCATTAATAACTAAATCTTTTAAACTGATTGTTCCAATCAATTTTCTTTTTTTATCTGTTACAAAACATGTATCAATAGTTTCTTTATCATCATATTCTTTTTTAATCTTTTTAATAGCATCTTTTATAGTTATATATTCTTTAAAATCAAGATATTCTACAGTCATTATACTTCCAGCTGAATTATCTGGATATTTAAGTAATAAATTTATATCTCTTCTAGTGCTTTCATCAACCCTTGATAATAATCTTTTAACAACATTTGCAGGCATTTCATCCATTAAATCAGCTGCATCATCAGCATACATATCATTAATAATTTCAACAGCTTCTTTTTCACTTAAAGAAGATATCATTATAGCTTCTGTATCGGTTTCTAAATAAGAAAATACATCAGCTGCGATGTCTTTAGGAAGAAGTCTAAATAGTTTTAATGCTTCATTAGAAGGTAATTCTTCAAGAATTTCTGCTATATCATGTTCATTCATTTCATTAAGTAAATCTTTGATTTTTACATATTTTTTCTCATCAATTAACTTTTTAATTCTATCTAACATAATATCACCCGCACATTTCTTCTAAAATTATACTATAAAATTAATAAATTGTGTCAATATTGAATAAAAATATATTAAAAACTATGTAGTCTATAGTATAATAACTCATGAAAGAGAGAGATATATGAAAAACGGAATACCAAATCATGTTGCGATAATTATGGATGGTAATGGAAGATGGGCAACAAGACAAGGAATGAAAAGAACAGAAGGACATTATGCAGGATATAAAAGACTTAAGAAAACTGCATTATACATATTAGATAAAGGTGTTAAATATTTGAGTGTTTTTGCTTTTTCTACTGAAAACTTTAAAAGAAGTCCAGAAGAAGTAAATTATTTAATGGATTTGTTTGTTAAAGCATTTAAGAAAGATAAAAATTTCTTTATAAAAAATGATATTAAAGTAGTGTTTTCTGGAAGAGGTAAACCTTTAAGTGATGAAGTAATGAATGTTATGAAAGAAATTGAAGAGGGTACTAAAGATTGTAAGAAAGGAACATTTAATTTTTGCATAAATTATGGTGGTCAAGCTGAAATAGTTGATACTACTAAGAAAATAGTTAATCTAGTATTAGAAAATAAATTAAATATAGAAGAATTAACTACTGAAAGTTATTATCATTACTTATATAATGATTTACCTCCAGTAGATTTATTAATTAGAACAAGTGGTGAAATAAGAATAAGTAATTTTATGTTATATAGTATTAGTTATGCTGAAATATATTTTACAAGTACTTGTTTTCCTGATTTTGATGAGAGTGAATTTGATAAAGCACTTGAGTCTTATCAAAATAGAAATATTACTAAAGGAAAAGCTTAATGGTTTTTCTTTTTTCTTTAATTTCTATAAAAAATATGCTAATATATTTATATAATAAAGGGTGATTAGGGTGAGAAAACTTTTTAAATTATTAATTCCATTATTATGTTTTATGCCTTTATTTATTAGTGCTGGAACATTTGAAGATGGAAGAAAATTGGCTAATAAATATATGGAGGAAAATTTTGAAGATGATTATTCTAGATATATTGTTTCTGAAGATACTAAATATGGTTTTAGTGAAAAAGGAATATTTAATGTATCTGGATTTAATAAAGGTGGACTTATTAACAAATATGAATATGATCTTTCTAAAGATTTAGGAAGTGCTAATGATTCATCCTGGCTATATGATGTTAATGGATATTGGTCTTTAACTGGTGATGATAATAATGCATATGTTGTAGGTAAGACTACTTATCCTAAAACAAATGTATTTAATAATAGACTTGTAGAATATGTAAGAAATAAAACAAGAGTTACTGGAAAAGGTACGTATTCTAATCCTTGGGTTATTGATAAATCATATCAAGTAATAATTAAAGCAAATAGAGAAAATTTAGTTGATTCTATTTATTATAATAAAAATAAATGTGGAGAAGATAGATGCGAAACTAATATTCTTATGAATAGAGATGCTATCTTTTATATAAATTTTAAAGATGGTTATGAATATGATGCTTCTGAAGGTGGAGCTAATTTATGTAATGCTTCTAGTTATACAGCTTCTTCTGGAAAGTTGGTTATTCCTAATGTAATGGATGATATTAGATGCTTTTTCAAAGTTAAAGAGAAAGAATATAAAATTACGTTTAATGCTAATGGTGGAACATTAACGGGTGAGAGTAGTAAGAATGTAACTTATACTAAATCATATGGAACTTTACCAGAACCTACAAGAGAAGGATATGAATTTGCTGGTTGGTATACTGAAAAAGTTAATGGTGATAAGATAGATAGTTCTAGTATTTTAGATAGACCAGAAGCTAAAACATTATATGCTCACTGGGATGCTAAAAGTTATACTGTAACATTTAACGGAAATGGAGGAACACCAAGTTATACTAATAAAACAGTTGTTTATGATGCAAAATATGGAAGCTTACCAACAGCAAGTAGAGCTGGATACTCATTCTTAGGTTGGTATACTGATCCTACTAATGGTAGTGTTGTTACAAGTGGTACAAAAGTAAAAATAACAACTACTCAAACATTATATGCTCATTGGAGAGTTAATGCTGTAACTGTTACATTTGTTTATGCTAATGGTCAAACAAATACAACTAAAACAATAAATTATGGAAGCAATTATACATTACCTACAAATGTTACAACTCCGACATGTAGTAGTTTAACTGGATGGTATGATGAATATGGAAATCAAATAACTAATAGTACTGTAATGAATAAAACTACTGCTCATACTGTAACTGCTAGATGGAATAGTTCTATGGTAACTGCGACAGCAAGTAATGTAACAAATTATTTTAGTTATACTGGTAGATATTCAGTTGCTACTGATTCAGGAGGTTGGTATGTTAAATTCTTATCAAGTGGAACACTTACAATGAAAGCTTGTATGAGAGTTGACCTTTCACTAGTTGGTGGAGGCGGCGGCGGAGGCGGTGGTCGTGATGATGGTTCTTCTTGTCAAGGAGGCGGCGGCGGTTCTGCTGGTTATACTTCTAATCATTCTAATATTTTACTGCAAAATGGTTCTTATAATATTACTATCGGTGCTGGTGGGAGTGGAGGATACCCTGGAGGCAGTTATGCTGGCTCTGGTGGTAGAACTTCTTTTGGAAGTTATTCTGCTTCTGGTGGCGGTGGCTCAAGAGCTGGTAGTGCAGGTAGTAGTGGTGGCTCTGGAGGCGGTGCTTCTGGAAATGGAAGTTATGTTTATTATGTTCAAGGAGGTACTGGGGGTTCTAATGGCTCTAATGGACAAAACACTGGTAATGGTGGAGGCGTAGGTCAAGGTAGTAGTACTTATGGTTTCGCATCTTCAGCGTTCCCACTTTATTCAGGTGGAGGCGGCGGTGGGGCCTTATGTGTTGTTTCAGGAAATCAATGGGTAGGTTGGTTTTATCCTCAAACAGGTGGTTATGGTGGAAACGGTGGTGGCGCTCGTGGCGGTGGAGGCGACACTGGTTCCACAGGCTATTCTGCTGGTAGTAACACTGGAGCAGGCGGCGGAGGCGGCGGCTGTGGATATGGTGTTACTGGAAGTGGTGGTAATGGTGGTTCTGGCATTGCATTGATGCGTAATAAACGATAGAAGGGAATTTAAATTATGAAAAAGATATATATTTTGCTTATTATAGCTTTTGGCTTGATCTTATTGCCTTTTAATGTTTTTGCTAAAGATGTAGTTAAACCAGAAACATATGAAAATAAAACAGCAAGTATTTGGGTATTAGAAAAGTCAGGTATAAAGTTGTATGCTGACTCTTCTGCTACTACAGATAATGAAATTGGAATAACTATTCCAAAAGATGGTTATGCTACTGCTAAAGCTAAAAAACAAACTGATGATGGCATATGGATTTATGTAGAATATGAAAAAAATGAAGGATGGATTCTTGCTGTTAAAAATGGACAAAGCGCATATTTAGCCATAGAAGAAGTTCAAGAAAATTTAAAAGTTGCTAATACTGTTAATTTATATGAAAGCCCCGAAGATAATTCTAACATTGTTGGAAAGATTTCTCCAAATGCATCAATCAAAACAACTTATTCTTATGGTGTGTGGCTTGTTTGGTATTATGTTGAAGCAGATGGTATTAAAGGCTGGATTAAAGGTCAAGACTCATTTGTACAAGAATCAACAAAAAAAGTTGTTTTATTAAATGATACTTATGTTTATGATGAACCCGATGGTAAGAAAACTAATACCAAAGTTTCTAAAGATAAAGTAATAACATTAACTGCTATTAAAAATACAGTTAATAATAATCATACTATTACATATGGTTTATATAATTTAGATGGAAAATCTGTTTGGATTTTAATTAGTGGTGATAATGTTGATTATGCTGAACAAATTAATTCTGACATATTAGAAAATGAAACTGCTACTATTGTGAGTGGTGATAAGATTTATTCTAGTGCTAACTCAAATGCTAACGAAGTAGGTGTAATTGATGAAAATACTAAAATAACTGAAGCTTATAAATATAAAGATTCTAAAGGAAATGATTCATATTATATTGTTTCTTCTAGTGGAAGTGGTTGGGTTTTAAAAACATTTTATGATTATAAAGAAGATGCTAATAAAAATGATAAACCTAATACTGATAATAATAAAATCACTGATAATAATGCATTTATTTGGATTGTTTGTTCTATAATATGTGTTTTAGTTATAATAGCAATTATATTTGTAGTTAAGAAGAATAAAAAAGAAATACAAAATAAAGACTGATTTTGAAATCAGCCTTTTATTTTTCTCTTATTTTTAAGTAAGTTGTAAGTCCAAGAAGAATATTTTTTACATAATCATTAACATGAATTAATCTTAATTTTTCTTCAGTGATATCAAATAATTCATTCATTTTATTAGTTGCATATTCTAGTGAACCAGAAGATTTTATTAATTCTTGTACTTTTATAGCATCATCTTTTGATAATCCTTTTTGTCCATAATATTTTAATAATTCTTTGTATTCATTTGGTTTATTTAATTTAATATAAGAATATAAAATTGTCTGTTTAAATTCTTCTATATCTGAGAATACTGGTTTTCCTAGTACTTCATTATTACTATAAATTCCTAGTATGTCATCTTTTATTTGGAATGCAATACCAAGTGGTTCTAAAATAGTTTCAAATTCTTTAATATCTTTTGTTTTAGCACCACCTAATATTAAACCTAAAGCAAAAGGACCAACTATAGTATACCAAGAAGTTTTTAATCTATATATTTCTAATATATCATCTTCACTTAAATCATGATTTTTCATATGTTGTTCTTTAAATGGAAGATAAACATCTATAATTTCACCTTTAATAGTATTTAAAACTATATTATTATAATATTCAAATAATTTAGGGAAGTTTTTGTCATTTTTATACTTCTTAATTATTATGTCATTTGCTAAGAATAAACCATAATCTCCGATACAAAGAGCTAAAGAATTATGAGTATCATTATTTTTAATAAATTCTTCAAATTCTTTCTTATAACTATAAGATATTGTTTCTTTTCCTCTTCTTAAATTAGAATTATCGATAATATCATCATGAACTAATATAGAAGTTTGAAATGTTTCATATGCTAGAGATAAACTATTTACATAATCATCTTGTTTAAATACTTTATATCCTAGATCTATTAAACAACCTCTTATATATTTACCACCTTGATTAATATTAATAAATTTATTAATTAATTCCAATACTAATTTGTTATCTTTTTTATTTATGAATTGTTTATTTAATTTTTGCATTTCTTGTTCTAATTCTTTTAATTTAGATTTATAGTAGATAATAAATTCAAGTAGATGAGTATATTCATATATTTGTCTTTTTGGAGTAGATGCTCCTCCAGTAATTCCAATTTTAGTAAGCAAAGTATAGTTTTCTTTCTTTATATGATTATAAAATTCATTTATGTCACTAAAATAATAACTTTTGCATACTTTAGAACACTTATTAAATAATTCTTTAGTATTTGAGCTTTCTTTTCCTCCGATTACAAACATAACATCTACTTGTTTAGCCAGTTCTACAGCATAATCTTGTATTATTCTTTGATTATTACATATTGTATTATCAAAATCATATTTGATATTATTTTTATCCATATAAGATAGTAATTCATTTATAGAATCTTCTTTTATAGTTGTTTGACAAACTATGTAATATTCTTTATTTTTATCTATTTTATTATAATCATCTTCATTTTCAATTATTAATGCTTCATTATCACACCATCCATTTGTACCTATAACTTCTGGGTGATTCTTTTTGCCTATAATGATTATATTTTTATGTTCATTATATTTTGCTTCTACTAATTCATGTATTCTAAGTACATTTTTACATGTTGCGTCATAGTAGACTAAATCATGTTCATTTAAATAATCATATGTACTTTTTGGTTCTCCATGAGCTCTAATAATTAATAAATCATTTGGGGTTACTATACTTAAGTCATCAATACATTTAATATTTTTCTTTTCTAAATCATTTATTATAAAACTATTATGTAGTATTTCCTTATAAATATATATGTTTTTATCATTATATTCTTTTCTTAGTGTATAAGCTAAATCAATAGCTTTATCTGCTCCTGCACATGTTCCGTATAATTTTGGATAATATATCATATTTTTGTATTCTCCTTTGTATAAAAATTATATCATATAAAATTCTTTACTATCAATATTATGATGGTATAGTTTTTCTTTTTTATTTATAAAAAGTGTGATATAATTTTGTTGATAATAGGTGGATTGTATGAATAAAAAAGGATTTACTTTAGTCGAATTAATAGTAAGCATAGTACTAGTAAGTGTTGTAATGGTATCAATGC